>CAZHHS010000042.1:0-12620 GCA_964532395.1 uncultured Desulfobacterales bacterium
GACGGGCGGAAGCCGAGATGGCAAAATGTGAAGTTATTTTTGCGCGAGCCCTTACGATGTGTCCGCCTGATACTTCCCTGGGATGACCATTTCGTCTGATGAAAACGTGTCGGGATTCGCCCCCGAAAATCACGTTTTATGTTCAGCGCATTCCCGTCTCGAATAAGCAGGACACAATAAGAGTGGCAGCGGAACCGACGCCCGCGATGCGGGAGCCCGAATGGAGTCGCTCGGCCACGGCATATGTCATAAACCGGGATACACAACGATGAACAGTTCAGTTGACAAACAACACAAACGCAATGTTGACCGCCGCCGCACGTTCGGCATCATCAGCCATCCGGACGCCGGCAAAACCACGCTTACTGAAAAACTACTCCTGTTCGGCGGGGCCATCCAGATGGCCGGATCGGTCAAGGCCCGAAAGGCCCGGCGTCACGCCGCCAGTGACTGGATGGCCATTGAACAGGAGCGGGGCATTTCGGTGACCAGTTCGGTCATGAAATTCACGTATGGCAATTTCGAAATCAATCTCCTGGATACCCCGGGACACCAGGATTTCTCCGAGGATACCTATCGGGTGCTCACGGCGGTGGACAGTGCCGTCATGGTAATCGACAGCGTCAAGGGTGTGGAAACCCAGACGCGCAAGTTGATGGAGGTCTGCCGCATGCGTAACACGCCGATTTTGACCTTCGTCAACAAGATGGATCGGGAAGGCATGACGCCGCTTGATATCTTAAGCGACATCGAAGAAACCCTGCAGATCGAGTGCGCCCCCCTGTCTTGGCCCATCGGGATGGGAAAACGGTTTAAGGGTATTTACAACCTCCATCACCGGGTGTTGACCCTTTTCAAGCCGGGTGAGGAGCGATTGCCCACGGATTCGCTCACCATCAGTGATCTTAGTGATCCCCGCCTCGATGACCTATTGGGCAGCCAGGCCGACCAACTGCGGGAGGATGTGGCCCTCCTGGAAGGCGCCGCCAATCCCTTCGACCTGCAGGAATTTCTCAAGGGAGATCAAACCCCTGTTTTTTTCGGCAGCGCGGTCAACAACTTCGGGGTCCGAGAGCTTCTGGAAACCTTTCTGGAAATTGCCCCCGCCCCCTTGCCCAGAGCGACCACCACCCGCATGGTTTCTCCCGAGGAAAAGGCTTTTTCAGGGTTTGTCTTTAAAGTCCAAGCCAACATGGACCGTGCCCATCGGGACCGAATCGCCTTCCTGCGCATCTGTTCCGGCTGCTTTCGACGGGGGATGCGGATCCGCCACCACCGGACCGGCAAGGATATGCAAATCGCCAACCCCATCATTTTCATGGCCCAGGACCGTACCACGGTGGAAGAAGCCCGGCCCGGAGATATTATCGGCATTCACAACCACGGGACCATCCGCATCGGGGACAGTTTCTCGGAAAAGGAACCGCTCAACTTCACCGGCATCCCGAATTTCGCTCCCGAACATTTTCGGCGGGTGCGGTTGAAATCCCCCCTGAAGATGAAGCAGCTCCAGAAAGGGGTTCATCAACTGGTCGAGGAAGGAGCGGTGCAATTATTTCGCCCCCTGACGAGCAATACGTTGATTTTGGGGGCCGTGGGCGTGTTGCAGTTTGATGTGACCATCGCCCGACTGAAGAGCGAGTACGGCGTCGAGGCCGCTTATGAGCCGGTGGGATTCGCCACCGCCCGGTGGGTAAGCTGCGATGACCGAAAAAAACTCGCTGCATTTGAAAAGGCCCGCCAGGTTAACCTGGCACAGGATGCGGAAGGGAATCTCGCTTATCTGGCGGAAAGTGAATGGCAGCTCAGATACATGGCCGAAAAGTGGCCGGAGATTACATTTCTCAAAACCCGCGAGTGCCAATGAAGAAAGGCGGATGTTAAACTTGTGGGGCACGAATGTTGCTACTCTGTCGCGTAGATATCCAACAGATAGTTAACCACCAATATTTTTCGGATGCAATGAAACGATCCTGGCTCACCTCGAAGACCGGCGCACGTTATCTGCCGGAGCCCATCCACCGGCTCGGGACCGGAATGGCACTACTCGTCCTGATCGCCACGGCACTGCTGTCGGGGTGTCAAAACGACGGCGGCAAGTCCAAGCCGATCCGGACAGTCAAAATCGGCGCCATCTATCCCTTGACCGGTCACAGCCAGTCAGCAGGAGAAGATATCCAGGCGGCCATTCGGTTGGCGGAAACACTCATCAACGATTCTTTCGAACTCGCCTTGCCCCTGGCCGAGTCGGAAGGTTTGCCCGGATTGGGAGGCGCAAAAGTCGAGGTGGTCATTCTGGATTCTCAAAGCGATGAAACCCAAGCGGCGAAACTGGTGGAAAGACTGGTGGATAAACAGGAGGTGGTTGCCCTTATCGGCTGTTACAACAGTCCGGTGACCGCTGCCGCCGGTGAACAGGCGGAAATATTGCGGATTCCATTTTTGAATGCCAACTCTACATCACCGGTGTTGACCCAACGAGGGCTCCGGTGGTTTTTTCGCACCACACCCGATGACACCATGTTTGCGGAAAACTTCTTTACCTTCCTTTCCCAGCTTTCCCGGCAACCCGGTTACACCGTTCCCAAACGCCTCACCCTGGTTTATGAAAACCGTCTTTGGGGGACCGGTGTCGCCAGGGCCGAACGCAACCTGGCCGACCGATTCGGCTATGAGATCGTCGCCGATGTCACCTATGATGCCCAAGCCGACGAATTCGAAGAAGAACTCAGACGTATCCATACCGCGATGCCCGGGATCATTCTTCAGTCTTCCTACGCCAAAGACGCAGTGGCTTTCGTAGAAGGCTACAAGGCCTGGGCCATAAACCCCGTGGCGATTTTGGCCATGGACGCCGGATTCGTGAGTCCCACCTTCCTGGATACTGTAGGTAAAGATGCGGAAGGGGTCTTCAGCAGGGAAGTCTGGGCCCTGGACGTGGGCAATAAAAAACCGAAGGTCACCGCTGTCAATGCACTGTTTCGACGTCGTCACGGCCGCAACATGACCGGAAATTCCGCCCGCACCTTGACCGGTCTCGTTGTTTTGGCCGACGCCATCAACCGCGCCGGATCCACACAGGACAACAAGATCCGAAAGGCCCTTTTGGATACCGATATTCCGGGAACAGACCTCATCATGCCGTGGGACGGCGTCAGGTTTGATCCAGACACCGGTCAAAACGTTTTGGGAAAAGGCCTCATCGTCCAGCTACAGAAAGGAGAATACGTCACGGTCTGGCCGGAGTCATTGTCCACCAATCCGATCCGTTGGCCGAAACCACCATGGTCCGAAACAAGCGCCGAATAACGGGCATACCCGACACCCTGTCCGAGATACGAACCGCGTTGGGACGGGGCCTGGGCAAAAAGGTCGTATTCCTTCTCTCCGTACTGGGCGTGGTCCCACTCACGATACTCACCATCGTTTTTGTTATCTTTTATTATCAGGCGAGAGTTCAAGGCATCGAAGAGCTTCAACAAGAGTTGGCTGAAGGTATCGCCGCCGACATCTCTGGGTATCTGGCCAAAACGGAAGGGCAAATCCAGGTTTTCGCCCGGATGCTGAATCTGGAAACCCTGGATCGCGATGGGCTGGAACGGCGAATGAGTGCCTTCATCGAACAAGGACACGAATACGACGAAATCACGGTCGCTGCACTAAACGGCAACGAAATCAGTAAAATTTCCAGATATTACACCTACAGGGACTTTGAGTTGGGCAGCCTGGCCCACCGTGACGGGTTTCAAGCCGCCTTGAACAGAGAAAAACATATCGGTTCCGTGGTTCTGTCCGAGTTCAGCCGGTTTCCCCAGATTCATATCACGGTCCCCGTCGTCAATCTAAAAGATCGCATCACCGGTGTGCTCGACGTGGGCGTCAACGTAGCCAAGATGTGGAGTCTCCTCTCCAAGCACCGTATCGGAGAGAATCGCTTGGCCTATGTGGTCGATGCCGGAGGGCATCTGATCGCGCATGAAGACCTCTCCTCGGTCCTGCAGGGCAAAGATCTGACTCATATTCGGGGGGTAAGCACCTTTTTGGCCGGTGCCTCCGACGCTTCCCGTTACGAAGGCATCAATGATGACTACGTGGTCGGCGCCAGCGCAGTGATTCCCTTGACAGGGTGGGGCGTGCTGGTGGAAGAGCCGGTCCACGATGCATACAGCCGGCTCTATTCCTTGTCACTGGTCATTCTGGGGCTCTCCACAATTACCATCTTGGCGGCCGCTTTTCTGGGATTTCGCTTTAGCCTCCAACAAATTATCAACCCCCTGGAGCAGCTTCGGCGAGAGGCGCACGCCATTTCAAAAGGCCGCCTGGATACCCACATCGACATCGATCGATCGGATGAAATCGGCCAGTTGGCGGAATCCTTCAATGCCATGGTGCAGGATCTGAAACGGACCATGGTATCCAGAGACAGTCTGGTAAAAGAAATTCAAGACCGGAAACGAGCCCAGGAGGCCCTGGCGGAACGTGAACAACGGTTCCGAGGCATTTTCGATACCTCGATAGACGCCATTTTGATATTTAACTCAGCCGGGGAAATTATTGAGGCAAACCCGGCGGCATGTCACCTCTATGGCTACCCAGGCGGGGACCTCATCGGCCTTTCCGGAAAAGACATCGTCCATCCTGATTACCGGTATCTGTTCGATGACTTCAAGGAGCAGGTCCAAAGCACGGGCACATTCCACGCCGAATCGGTTGACGTGCGAAAGGACGGCACCCAGTTCGACGTCGAAGTCCGGGGGCGCCCGTTTCTATACATGAACGAAGCCCACCTTCTGGCCATCGTGCGCGACATCACCGAGCGCAAACGGGCGGAAGCCGATAAAAAGAAACTCGAAATACAGCTTCGCCAGGCCCAAAAGATGGAGGCCATCGGTACATTGGCGGGCGGAATCGCTCATGACTTCAATAATACGCTCACACCCATATTGGTGCAAACGGAGCTTGCCAGGCTGATCATCGGCCAAGATGATCCGGCTCAAGCCAATCTGGATGAAATCATGAAAGCCGGTCACAGGGCCAAGGATTTGGTCAAACAAATCTTGACGTTCAGTCGTCACTCGGAACACCAACGGCTTCCCATCGATCTGGTCCCCCTGGTGAAAGAAAGCCTAAAGCTCCTGCGGTCTTCCATACCGACGACCATTGAGATCAAACAGGAGATCCGGGAGACCGCCTTGGTGGTGTCGGCCGACCCGACGCAGATGCAGCAGATCATCATGAACCTGTGCACCAACGCCAGTCAGGCAATGCGTGAAAAGGGCAGCCTGTTGGAAGTCGGCCTGGAGCACGTCGAGCTCGACGAATATGGGGCCGAAAAATATCCGAACATAGGCCCGGGCGATTACGTCCGCCTGTGGGTAAGCGATACGGGCATCGGCATTGAAACAGATCTCTTGGATAAAATATTCGACCCCTTTTTTACCACCAAACCCACCGGCGAGGGAACCGGCATGGGGCTGTCCGTGGTCCACGGCATTGTACGAAGTCATGGGGGAGAAATCACCGTCGACAGCAAACCGGGAAACGGAACGGTGTTCAGCGTCTTTTTGCCCCGGATAGACAAGTTGGCGGAATCCGAAAACGAAGACCGTCTCAAACCGGTCCCAACGGGCAATGAGCGGATCCTGTTCGTGGATGACGAAGAGGCGGTGATCCGGGCCGGAGAGAAAATGCTCAAACGGCTGGGATATCAAGTCGAGTCGATGACCAATCCCATCGATGCCTTGACCGCTTTTCGGGACCGGCCCGACCAGTATGATCTGGTGATAACCGACATGACCATGCCGAACTTAACGGGGGACAACCTCGCGAAGGAAGTAATAAAGATCCATTCGCGGATTCCCGTAATTATCTGTACCGGATTCAGCCATCAAATAGATGAACAAAAGGCCCATAATATCGGCATCCGGGGCTACATCATGAAGCCGTTCGTTATCCGCGATCTTGCCGAAACCATCCGGGGAGCACTGAGCGAAAACGGCGGACCCGGCACATAGGGTTTATATCCTCGCCAACGCCCCACCGGGCCGCTTTGAGGCGTTTTCTCCAAACCCGTCATTTAAACCCATATCTTTGTCAACGGGTATTCCTTCAGCTGTTCCGCCCGGCGTCTTATCCGTTCTTCCACCGGGGTGAGATCGGCCAGGATGGCTTCTTCCGGGCAATTTCGCACGCATTGAAAGCAACAGATGCACCTTGGACCGAATTCCGGATAGGGGGAAAGCGTGATGGCCTGCACCGGACAGATTTCTGCGCAGATGCCGCACTCGGTGCACCACCCTTCGTCCACCGCTTTACCGGGCATGTGGGCTTTGGCCGTTTCAAGCGTTGTTTTCTCCATATCGGCATGAACGCCTTCGGGCTGATATGCCAGATCTGAAAGAGAAATCGATTCGGGACGCCGCGACGCCGTCTTTTTCAACACCCCGTCGATCAACTCCCGGATCCGTTTTTCATCGCCCCTGTCCGGATGGCCTTCTCCCAGCGGATTGTCACACCGCCACATCATGGCGTGAACGGCCACTACTTTGGCGGCTCCGGCCAGTGTAAGGCCTTTCTCGGTCAAAGCCTTGCCCATCTCGTAAAGGGCAATACCACTGCTGACCCCGCCCCAGGTAACAAACGGAACGGCCCAGGCAGTCGCATTGTCCGGCAGTTCTGATATAAAATTCATTATCGGGGGAATCGGGCGGTTCACGTAGACGGGCGAACCAATAAACAGACAGACCTGTTCATTCTTCACTGCCTCGATGATCGAGGAACCGTCCCGACCCTTCCCCAAGTCCGCAGACAAGACACCGACGCCGGCGTCTTCAAGCGCTTTTTCCATCACCTGAGCCACCCGTCGGGTTGTCCCGGCGGGCGAACAATAGACAATCGCGGCTGTTTTCAGCAATTTTCGTCCTCCTTATCCGCCCAAGAAACAACCCAGGTCACGCCTTATATCATGGGATATGCATCGGATCAAGGATGCCACCGCCGGCAAACTCGGCAAGCGGTTACCCACGACTTAAGCGATATGTTCGCCGAATAGATCGGCAACAGGTCGGAATGCATCTAGTTGCCTGGATCCGGCCTGATTCGATCCGATCAGCGGTTGACAAGAGCCGGGTCCAGATTGCCGGTTTTCATATAGTAGGCCAGCAGGTGGGCGTTTTGGAGCGACGCGTCGGAAACGGACATATTCTGGCAGATACACTCCACGGTGAACTCGGTTTGGTCACCCTTGGGAATTTTTCGCAAATAATACCCAAAAGAGGCCATCGGACCGGCGGGGTCGTACGTCCGGATAACATGAGGCGTAAGACTTTGAAGCCTCATGGCGCCGAAGCGCTCGACAAAAGACCTGCCCCGGGACCAGGCCTTTTCCGCTTGATCTGCCGGCAGGGTAAAGCTCAAAGGGGTCGCCATGGCATCGGCCAGGTAGGCTTCCTGGGTGGCGGTAAGTTCCGTGGTGGTTGCACACCCGAGAAAGGACAAAACGGTGATAAACGCGACGGCGGTGATACGATTCATGGGAATACTCCTTTTCGACACGAGGGAAGGCACCTCTGGGGCCACCGATAGATTCCGCTTATACATCTTTTGGGGTCAAGTCTAGTCAGCCTCGGTGTAATGTCAAGACCGCCTTGCCATATGGACAAATCGACCGTGCCTTTGATTGACCCTCAACGGACCTCAGCCGGCGCCGTGTGAAACAAAAACGTATTTTCCACCACCGGGTACCTACATTTTTGTCTGCCTTTTGATCCTTCTAACCTACGCTTCCCGACAATCTGCTGAAATAATGAGATCTATTTCCTGGCCCGTTTCTTGCGCAATATGTCAAGGCAAGGGCATAAAAAAGATTCGGTATTATCGCACAGTCTCACCCAGAAAGGAGCATCGTGCCGTGAGTTCTCAATTTCATTCAGAGGTGCCGACGATATCCCCTGACCAGTGTATCGAAAACATTTTTCGGTTGGTTGCGACCGCTGCCGGAAAAACAATTGACTCAAAGATGTGCGCCCTATGGCTCCTAGATGAAGACCGCAAAACCTTGAAGCTTCGTGTCACCCGAGGCATAACTGACGGCTGTCCGTGTAACCGATCGCTGAGTATCGGCCAGGGAACTCAAGGTAGAGTGGCCATGACAAAAGCCCCTATGTCGGTTACGAACCCGTCGGGAGATTCTCCTCACACTGTGCACCAGACGGCCGCAACGGCTGACCCGGCCTCCCTCCTGAGCGTGCCTATGTTGACAGAAGATCAACTCATCGGGGTAATCGACTTTTATACGGCTCAACCGCACGAATTCACGGAAAGGGACAAACATGTCCTGTCCGTCGTAGCAGATGCGGCGGCCCGGGCCATTGCCAATACCGAGTCGATGACCAAGAGCCCGGTGATTCGAGAAGAACTGGAATCCAGAAAACTCATCGAGCAAGCCAAAGCCATCCTGGTGGCCCAGCGAGGACTGAACGGAGCGGGTGCCCATCGGTGGATACAGGAACGGAGCATGGCAACCCAAAAATCCGCCAGGGAAGTGGCTGCAGCTGTCCTTTTGACCGAAGAAACACCTTTGAGTGTGCCTTTTTAAAAACGACCGATGGACGAGGTGCTCTTTACCAATATCCGACTGAAACGAAATACCCACTATTTTATCTATATCGGTGAACTCAAAGCCTATCCCCTCAATGCATATTTGCGCGAAACCCTTTCCAGGCTCCACCATACCGCGGTCGATTTTCTGGCCATCATACCCGACGTATTGGCCCGATATGACACGCCGAATGTAATGGTCATCAATCCGGTTGCGCAAAAACTGGCCGGGACGATGGGAAAGCCGGTGACCTGTCGCATTGCCGCAGAAGTGTTTGCCTTTGAAGTCTCCCGACACCCGGCCGTCATAGCACTTATTGAAAGGCTTCGGCGAAACCAGCCCGAGATTTTGATTTATCAATTTGAAAGTGTGCCCGAATTGACGCTGGACCGGTTCCCCGGCGTCCGTATGATCGGACCCGAGAAAGACCTTTCCCGCCGGTGGAACAACAAAATCTACCAGCACCACGTACTAAAAGGCCTTCTCCCGCTAGCCGATTTTGAGGTATCTGCGGGTTTTCCAGAGACCTTGGGAAAAACAGAACATTTGCTTTCCGTATGGACCAATGGTGTACACATCAGCCTTGAGTCAGGCGGAGGCGGGTCGAACAGCTGCGTTGTCTTGCCGGCAGACGATGTGGGCGCTAAAGTGAGACGGACTTTTGGCGGGTTTCATGGACCTTATTTGCTGTCCCGCTATATTCCTCATGAATACGATCCGACAGTCCTGGCAGTCGTGGCCAACGAGTCCGATGTTTGTATCGGCGGCGTGGCGGATCAGCAAATCGAGGACCTGAACAAATTCAAAGGATCTACTTTTCCTTCCGTCCTTCCCAAGAGACTCGTCGCCCGCCTCAGGGACTATACCAAACGAGTGGGACGGGTGATGGGAAAATCGGGTTACCGAGGTATTTTCGGCTGTGATTTTCTGATCGACGAGGAGGAGAACGTCATCTTCCTGGAAATAAATGCCCGCAAACAAGGAACCACAATGGAAATGTGCTGCACGGCAGAAAACGCTTTACCTATCGGTAGTCCGTCACTACCGGAACTGGAATATCGGGCGGTTACGGAAAATCGGTTTCCGTCCCACACGGCAGAGATAGCAGAAAACCCGGGCCGGATACATTGGGGAACGTATAATTACAAGTTGGACAGAGACATTTCTACCAACGGCCACACGCCCCCGCTTCAAAAAGATGAGCGCACAATGTTTCAAGATATCGCCAGAGCGCGGTCCGAGGAGGAAGCATTTTGCATCGTTGAAAGTATTGGCAGCAATCATGTGGTGAAGGCCGGCGCTTTTTTGGGACGTGTCGTCTCCGTGGCGACACACCGCTCCGGCGTGGACAGGGGCCTGACAAAGGGGCGAGAACAGCTGAAAAAGACGATAGGAGACGGAATTCCATGAATGGAGATTGCCGATTTGAAGCCTTAGATGCCGATACCAGAGCGCTTTTGAACGTTTTGTTGCGTCGCGGTAATCAGGATGGGCCCGTATCCATTCCCGGTTTAACTGAATCTGTTCAGGGAGCATATCAGTCTGCAGTAGACGGGTCGTTGACCAGACCGATTGTGGATTTTTTTCATAAACTGATCGACATACGTCAAAGGCATGGGCTCTGTGCTACCGCCTTGGGACTGAACGAGGACCGCTTGATCAAACTGGCCCTCAAACATCAAGCGTTGGACGAACATGGTGTTACCGTAGGGGGAAGGCTTGGAAAAGCGATACCCATAGTGGCTTCCGCCGATGAGAGAATCCTTTTTTACGAAGACGCAAAAGACGAGGAAGCACCCAGCGGCATCGAGTTATGGGCTAAGATTCAGGAAAACATCGACCGGATCAAGCGTGCGCTCGGCATGGCGGACCAGGACTGGGATTCTTACGCCGGGCAGCTGCGAAATACCGTTGATTCGGTACAACAGCTCTCCCAAATCATCGAGCTTCCCGAACGAGTGATCCAGGACGTCGGTAGAGTTACGAAGCGGTATCGAATGCGGCTCACACCTTACTATGCCAGCCTGATCCTGCCGGGCCGTGTGAACGATCCGGTTTTGATACAAGCGGTGCCTACTGCGGAGATGCTCGACAACCTGGGGGAGGAAGCACCCCCGGTGGCGGCGGACCATTCGCCTGCCCGGCTTATCGATCAGTTTTACCCAAGGGTGGTAACCATTAAGGCGACCAATATGTGCGCCATGTACTGCACGCACTGCTTGCGGATTGCCCACATCGGAAAAAAAGACCGGGTTTACGGAAAAGAGGCCTATCAGGAAGCC
Organism: uncultured Desulfobacterales bacterium; assembly: GCA_964532395.1. Lineage (GTDB taxonomy): Bacteria > Desulfobacterota > Desulfobacteria > Desulfobacterales. Next base: position 10,882 of record CAZHHS010000042.1, read on the forward strand.
CTGGAATACATCAAGAAGCACCCTCGGATCCGAGATGTCCTTATCACCGGCGGCGATGCCCTGGTGCTTCCCGACAAAACACTCGCCTGGCTGTTGGGAGCGCTTGACGAAATCGATCATCTCAAGACCAAGCGGCTGGGGACCCGAATCCCTGTCACGTGCCCCCAACGGATCGACGAAAAGCTTTTGGACATATTGGGAACCAGTAACGACGTGAAGCCGATTCGAGTCGTTACGCAGGTAAACACGGCGCAGGAGATTACTCCGATTTCTAAAGATGCCTTCAGACGGATTTGTAAAAGCGTGTCTGCCGTGCTGAATCAAGCCGTCCTTCTCAAAGGAATTAACGACTCCAAGATCAAAATGTGGAAGCTGTGCGAAACCATTCAAGAAGCCTATATTAGACCCTATTACGTATTTAACTGCAGTTTTAGAAATCCGCAGTTCACCCATCTCCGAGTTCCTGTTGAAGTGGGCCGGGACATCATTGAAAGCATGTACGGCAATATCTCGGGCGATGCCATCCCTCGATACATCGCCACCGCCGGGGGCAAAGTACCGCTTCACCGCGACAACGTGGTCGAAACCACGGACGGTGAGGTGCGACTCAAGAAACCCTGGAACGGTGAGGAGGTCTCATATCCCGATGCGGACCGGAAAACATACGTGAGCCCCGATTATTCATTTGCAAGATACAAATCCCACTAACCGAAGCTGGATATGATGATACCGGGAATGAAAGAAACGGTCTTAAAGTTCGTTGACAGCCACGAACGGGACATGTTCGTCCTGCTGGAGGACATGGTCCGGATTCAAAGCGGTACCTATAACAAAAAGGGCGTTGACAAACTCTGCAACCTGATACGGAAACGGGTGGAGACCGCGAGTCTCCGGTGCGGGGTGATCAAAGCGCGAGAGTTTGGTGACCATCTCGTGATGTCGACCCGTGCTTGCGAAACATCGGAGAAGCAAATCCTGGTTACCGGTCACCTGGATACGGTGTTTCCTGCGGACACGGCGTTTAGAAATTACCGTGAGGATGACATATATGCCTACGGACCCGGTGTCATCGACATGAAAGGCGGCCTGGTTACCGGCATCTACATGTTAGAGGCCCTGCGCCATATGGACATGCTGGGTAACATTCCCATCACATTCGTCTTCAACTCAGATGAGGAAATCGGCTCTCCCACCTCCCGGGACATCATCGAGCGAGAGGCCGGCCGAGCCGCTTTTGCCTTCGTCCTTGAGTGCGGAGGCATTGACGGCGAGATTGTCACCGGCCGGAAAGGAAAACTGGGCGCGTCGTTGACCGTAAATGGACAGGCGGGCCATGCCGCTTTTGCTGGACATGAAAAGCCAAGCGCGATCGTGGCGCTATCTCACAAGATTCTGGAACTGGAGGCCTTAAACAGCCGGGAAAGCGGCTGGAAAGTCAATGTGGGAACCGTAATGGGGGGCACCACCCCCAATTCCGTGGCCGCAGAAGCCCTGGCCTCCCTGGATGTCAGATTCGATGATGTGGGAGAAACAGACAAGTTGAAAGCCCACATCGAGACCATTGCCCGGAAAGTTACCGTTCCCGGCACGTCTACGACGATCAACTGGACGTCTGAAAGACCTCCCATGCCTCAAACATGGGGAAACAAGACTTTGTACCACCTTGCGGCAGAGCAGGCCCGGAGTCTGGGCACGGAACCGAGAGAAGCATATCGGAGCGGCGTCTCGGATGCCAACTT
>CAZHHS010000043.1:0-12224 GCA_964532395.1 uncultured Desulfobacterales bacterium
CCTCATGCAACCTGACAGGAAGCCCCGGGGCGACTTAACCCGGCTTTTTACGATTTGATCTTCATTCATGGACCAAATTTCAGATACTGCATCCAATTCCAGACTTGATGCTATCCCAAAACGCACTTTCCCTAAATGGGGTAAATCAAGTATTTTCTTTTTCCTTAAAATGGCCCATAAAGTCGAGGATGGGATTCACCCAAAACCAGGAGCCTGTCGGAGAAATTCCAGGAGAGCGACTTTGAGAGTTTTTGATAGCAGTTCTTAGAGAAGCGGAGCGTCAAGAAACGCCAACTGTTTGAGGCGATCAGCCGAGTTTTGGCGTTTCAGCAAAGCGAACTTAGAAATGCTTCAAAAACGCTCGCCCAGAGCGAAAATGCGAGTTCTCCGACAGGTTCCTAGACCCAATCCGGAGGCAATATTGATGAATAGAGTATGGCCGGGCAAACCCTATCCGTTAGGGGCCACATACGACGGTATGGGAACCAATTTTTCTCTCTTTTCCGAAGTGGCGGACAGCGTGGAACTATGTCTGTTCGATGAGCGGGGTAACGAAACCCGTGTGCCGTTACAGGAGGTCACCGGATTCTGCTGGCACGCATATCTGCCGGATATCCAGGCGGGCCAGCACTACGGATTCCGCGTTCACGGGCCCTGGTCCCCGGAAGACGGACTTCGGTGCAATCCCGCCAAATTGCTCCTCGATCCTTACGCCAAGGCAATCGAGGGACAGGTGGAATGGGGACAGCCGGTGTTTTCGTATACCTTCGATGATCCCGATGGGGCACCGGACACCACGGACAGTGCGGCATCCATGCCCAAGTCGATGGTCATCAATCCCTTTTTCGATTGGGAAAACGACCAACCCCTTCGCAGGCCGCTTCACGAAACGACGATTTACGAAGTGCATGTAAAGGGGTTGACGGCAAAGCATCCGGACGTCCCCGCTGAGTTGCGCGGAAGCTATGCCGGCATGTGCCATCCGGCGGTCATCGACTACCTGACCGATCTGGGCATTACCGCTGTGGAGCTTATGCCGGTGCATCAGTTCGTGCACGACCCCCAACTGGTGGAACGGGGCCTTCGCAATTATTGGGGATATAATTCCGTGGGTTACTTTGCCCCCCACAATGAATATTCCAGTAAAGGAGACGCAGGATTTCAGGTTCAGGAATTCAAACAAATGGTCAAGAGCCTGCATGAGGCGCAAATTGAAGTCATTTTGGATGTGGTCTACAACCATACGGCTGAAGGAAACCACCTGGGTCCGACGCTTTGCTTCAAGGGGATCGACAACGTGGCCTACTATCGACTGGTCGAGGACGATCTGCGTCACTATATGGACTACACGGGGACGGGTAACAGCCTCAATATGCGTCATCCCCACGTACTTCAACTGATTATGGATTCCCTCCGTTATTGGGTCATGGAAATGCATGTGGACGGATTCCGCTTCGATCTGGCCGCCACCCTGGCCAGAGAATTACACGACGTGGATAAGCTGTCGGCTTTTTTTGACATTATCCAGCAGGACCCCGTCATCAGCCAGGTCAAGCTGATTGCAGAACCCTGGGATATCGGCGAGGGGGGCTATCAAGTCGGTAATTTTCCTCCCCTGTGGTTGGAATGGAACGGCAAGTATCGGGACTGCGTCAGGGATTTCTGGCGTGGCGAAGATCAAATGTTGGCGGATTTTGCATATCGATTTACCGGAAGCTCCGATCTGTACGAAAGTACGGGTCGCATTCCGTATGCCAGCATCAACTTCATTACCGCGCACGACGGATTTACCCTGACCGATCTGGTATCCTATAACGAAAAGCATAACGAGGCCAACGGGGAAGAAAACCAAGACGGTGAGGATCACAATCGGTCCTGGAACTGCGGCCAGGAGGGACCCACTCGGGATCGCCGGATTCGGGCGCTTCGCAAGAAGCAAAAACGCAATTTTCTCACCACGCTCTTCCTCTCCCAAGGCATCCCGATGCTATTGGGAGGCGACGAGATGGGACGTTCACAGCGGGGCAACAATAATGCCTATTGTCAGGACAACGAACTCTCCTGGTTCGACTGGCATAACATGGACGATGATTTGCTCGCCTTTACCCGCCGGCTTATTGCTTTTCGTAGCGCCCACCCGGTATTCAGCCGCCGCCGGTGGTTTCAGGGGAAGGCCGTCCGGGGCACCAAGCAACTACGGGATATTGGGTGGTTCACCCCCGAAGGCGATGAAATGACCGACGAGGACTGGCAACAAGCCTTTGCCAAGTCTCTCGGAGTCTTTCTGAACGGTGACGCCATCACCAGTCCGGACATGTACGGAGAGAAAGTGGTGGACGACACCTTCTTTTTGCTTTTCAACGCGCACCACGAGCCGATCCGGTTTACCCTGCCGTCCCGAAAATGGGCCCCTCATTGGATACACATTTTCGACAGTGCCGACGGCGGCTTTCTGGAAACCGGACAAACCCGTGCGGCCGGCGGAAAGGTTTGGGTGGAAGAGCGTTCCTTGGCCTTGTTTAAGAAGGAATGAAGCCATGACAATCCCCGCCGCCACGTACAGAGTGCAGTTTCATCCCGGATTTACGTTCGCCGACGCCGCCGCGGTGGCCGACTATCTGGCCCGCTTAGGTGTCAGCCACCTCTACGCCTCCCCCTATCTTCAGGCCGCTCCCGGGAGCACCCATGGCTACGACGTCGTGGATCCCACGAAGGTCAATAAAGAACTCGGCGGCCGGGTGGGACACCGGGAGCTCTGCCAAACCCTTACCGACCTGGATCTTGGGCAAGTACTCGACATCGTTCCCAATCATATGGCGATTAGCGGACCGGAGAATGAATGGTGGTGGGACGTCCTGGAAAACGGCCCCGCCAGCCCATATGCCACCTACTTCGATGTGGACTGGAACCCCTTTGAATCGTGGTTGGGCAACAAGATTTTCCTCCCCATCCTGGGAGACCGCTACGGGCGGGTCCTGGAAACCGGTCAAATTGCGCTGGTTCATGAAAAGGGTCGGTTTACCGTTCACTACTATGAACATCGCTTTCCCGTTGCGCCTCAATCTCTGGGCGGCCTTTTGTCCCGGGCCGCACAAACGTGCGAATCGAAGGATTTGGCGTTTGCGGCGGACCTCCTGAGCCACCTCCCCGTGCTGAACATATCCGAGCACGAACATAAGCAGAGACGACACCGAAACATGGAAGTCATTCGAACCCAGCTGGGTCGGCTCATGGAAGAAAACGGCCAAATCTGTGCGGCCGTTGACCGAGAAGTGGAAGCGATCAACCATGACCCGGATCGCCTCGACCGACTATTGGAATCCCAAAACTATCAGCTGGCCTACTGGCGGGCGGCATCCCAGGAAATGGGCTACCGCCGCTTCTTTGATATCAACACCTTGGTGGGATTGCGCGTGGAAGACGAGACGGTCTTTTTCGACACCCACCGTCTCATTCAAGAGTGGCTGGAGGCGGGCACCCTGGCCGGTGTGCGGGTCGACCATCCGGATGGATTGCGGGACCCGCAGCGCTATCTGGAACGGTTGCGCAGTTTGAAGCCCGATGCCTGGATCATCGCAGAAAAGATCCTGCAGCCCGGAGAAAGGCTGCCCGAGACGTGGCCGGTGGAGGGCACCACCGGCTATGATTTTATGTATTTGGTGGGCCAACTGCTTGTCGATTCTTCCGGTGAAAAGGTATTAACCGATTTTTACCAGACGTTCACGGGCCGGTCCGCCGATTATCGCCATGTCGTTCGGGAGAAAAAGCATCAGGTGATGCAAGACACGTTGGGCGGTGATGTAAACCACCTGACGGAACTCCTGTTGGATATATGTCGCGGGCATCGCCGCTACCGTGACTACACGCGCATGGAAGTAGGCGACGCCCTTCAGGAACTCATTGCCTCTTTTCCCGTGTATCGCTCTTATGTAATGCCGTGGCATGAAGAGGTGAGGCCGGAAGATGAGCAAACCATCCAAACCGCGGTGGCCCGGGCCAAAGAGCGCCTGGCGGAAGATACCGACGAGCTGCTGGACTTTATCCGGTCTATACTCCTTCTCGAGTATATGGGAGAAAGGGAAACGGAATTTGTCCTCCGGTTCCAACAACTCACCGGGCCGGTCACGGCCAAAGGCGTTGAAGACACCGCCTTTTACTGCTTCAATCGGTTTTTGGCGTTAAACGAGGTCGGCGGGAACCCGGGCAACTTCGGGATCTCGGCAAACGAGTTTCATCATGCCATGGCCGAAAAAGCCTCTCTGCACCCCCACGCCATGCTCGCAACCTCCACCCACGACACAAAGCGCAGCGAAGACGTGCGTGCCCGTCTGTCACTGCTCTCGGAAATGCCCCGTCAGTGGGTGGAAACCGTCCGCCGATGGTCCCGCCATAACGAGACCTACCGAGTAGACGGGAAACCGGACCGGAATATGGAGTATCTCTTGTACCAAACCCTGGTCGGGGCGTGGCCCATAGAAACGGATCGGCTGTCGGGCTTCGCCGAAAAGGCGGCCCGGGAAGCCAAGGAATACACCGCCTGGAGTCACATCGACCCGGACTATGAAAAATCCCTGCAGCGGTTCATCCAGGAGATCCTATCGGACACGTGGTTTCGTTCCGATTTGAAGAAGTTTGTCACCCCCCTCATTCGGCCCGGCAGAATCAACGCCCTGGCTCAAATCCTTATAAAGCTGACGGCTCCCGGGATACCCGATATTTACCAGGGAAGTGAACTGTGGGATATGAGCCTGGTGGACCCGGACAACCGAAGACCGGTGGACTTTGACCATCGGCGGAAACTGCTGGCCGAGCTGGAACGTCTTTCCCCGAATGATATGTCCAAAAGATCGGACGATATGTTGAAAAGAGCGGAGAATATATTGAGAAGAATGGACGAGGGCCTGCCCAAACTTTGGGTCATCCGCCAAGCCTTGGCCCTCCGCAAGCGATTGCCTGCAGTGTTCAACTCCGGCGACTATCATCCGCTCTCGCCGAAAGGAAAAATGGCATCCCATGCGGTCGCGTTTGCCCGGGGTTCAGAGGTGGTCACCATTGTGCCCCGTCTGGTGTGGCACGCCCGGGGGCGGTGGGATAACACGTCGATCCGACTTCCCGCCGGAAACTGGTATCACGAGTTGACCGGCCGGGAGGTGAGTGGGAACACCGTACAATTGGACGAACTTTTCAACCGATTCCCCGTGGCCCTGCTTTCCAGGGAGGGACCAAAATAATGGGCAAGTTAACGGTCTGGGCACCAAAGGCCCAAAGCGTTCTCCTTCACATCGCCGACACCGAACTGGAGATGGCCCCCGTCAACGGCGGCTGGTGGACACTGGAAACCGAAAAAGCAACACCCGGCAGCGATTACGCATTTATCGTAGACGGATCCAAACCCCTGCCCGACCCGCGCTCAGCCTGGCAACCGCATGGCGTCCATGGGCCTTCCAGAATCCTCGACCACAGCGCTTTCGCTTGGCAAGACGCCTCTTGGCAAGCGCCCCCCCTGGATTCAGCAATCATATACGAGCTCCACGTGGGAACATTCACCCCGGAAGGCACCTTCCGGGCCGCAGAAGACCGGCTGGATTACCTGAGGGATCTGGGCATCACCCATGTGGAACTCATGCCCGTAAATGGGTTTTCCGGTGACCGCGGCTGGGGATACGACGGGGTGGACCTCTTTGCACCCCACCAGAGCTATGGGGGACCGGACGGGCTCAAACACCTGGTGGACGCCTGCCATCAGAAAGGACTGGCCGTCATCCTGGATGTGGTTTACAACCACTTCGGGCCGGAAGGGAACTATCTGGAACACTTCGGGCCTTACCTAACCGATCGCCACAGCTCTCCCTGGGGGCCGGCGGTCAATTTCGATGGTCCCCATAGCGATGAAGTCAGACGGTTTTTTTGTGACAACGCCCTTATGTGGCTTCAGGCATACCACGTCGATGCCTTGCGAATCGATGCCGTCCACGCCATCGTTGATACCTCCGCCGTTCACATCTTGGAACAACTGGCCATGGAGGTTGACACACTGCAAACCCTCACGGGCCGACATCTATATCTGATCGCAGAGAGCGATTTAAACGATCCTCGCGTCGTCAAGACCCGAGAAGTCGGCGGCTATGGGATCGACGCCCAGTGGAGCGACGATTTTCACCATGCCCTCCATACCGTCTTGACCGGTGAGACAGCCGGTTATTATGCGGACTTCGGCCGGCTCACAGACCTTGCCAAGGCCCTGTCAGCGGCCTTCGTGTATGACGGACAGTATTCCGCCTTCAGACGCCGCAGACACGGCCGGACCACTGGGGGCCTTTCGGGACATCGCTTTTTAGGGTATATCCAGAATCACGACCAGGTCGGAAACCGGGCCCTGGGGGATCGGCTGATCCATCTGGTCGGTTCCGGGAAGGTGAAAGTTGCTGCAGCACTGGTCTTTACCGCCCCGTTTATTCCCCTGATATTTCAAGGAGAGGAGTGGGGTGCCGGCAGCCCCTTCCAGTATTTCACCGATCACCGGGACCCCGGTTTGGGAGCCGCAGTGAAGGCAGGCCGGCGACGTGAGTTTTCGGCCTTCGGATGGGAAGATACCGACATTCCCGACCCTCAGTCCGACAAGACGTTCCAGGACTCGAAGCTCCGCTGGGAGGAACTGAACCACTCACCTCACCGGGATATCCTGGAGTGGTACCGGCAGTGCGTCCATTTGCGCCGATCTCAACCGGCCTTGAAGTCCGGCCGCATGGATCATGTACACACGGCCGTGGACGAACATGCCCGATGGTTCGTCATGGAAAGAGCCCCCCTCATCATCGCCTGCAACCTGGGGACATTTGAACAGACCGTGCCCGTAGACAAGGCCGCTCCCCTAAAAGTCATTATGGCGTCGGAAGAAACGATCCGGCTGCGTGCCGGCGGCGTTTCCCTTCCCCCCGATTCGGTAGCCGTCCTGTCGACGGTGTAACGGCTGCGTACATACACGTATTCTCAAATTACATACTTTAGCCCATTTACCTGTCGGCACCATATATTTATTGTATCGGGTGTACGGTGATGGTCCGGTCACCGACCCAGGGGAGAATGGACAGAAGCAATCAAAACGAAAGGAGGATCGAATATGCAACTTATACCTTGGAGAAGAAGAGAACCTCGTGGCGTGGTCCCTTTCCGAAGAGAGTTTGACGATTTTTGGGATCGGTTCTTTGGTGAAACGTCCCTGCCCGGGTTTGCCGCCGGGGAATGGGTGCCCGATTTGGACATATCCGAAACGGATGGGCAGATCAAGGTAACCGCTGAAATTCCCGGCATGGAAGCCAAGGACATCGATGTCGATGTATCCGGGGATATCTTGACCATTCGAGGCGAAAAGAAACGAGAAGAAGAAAAGGAAGATGAACAATATCGGTGCCAGGAACGGTACGTGGGCGCATTTCAGCGTTCCGTTCGATTACCGGACCCTGTAAAGCCCGAGGATGTGGACGCCACCTTCAAAAACGGTGTCCTCAAGATCAACCTGGCAAAAAGCGAGGAAGCAGGTAAAAAGAAGATCGAGGTCAAGTCTGAATAAAACATGTTCGTCTCCCCTGGCCCAAAACGGGCTTCAGGTTTTGCCTGAAGCACTTAATATCTCTTTGATTTTCATACCGATAATCGGCAACCAGAGAGCCACCCCCACGAAATTGAACAATACGATGGGTACCGAGCCGATGATGACCCCGTAGAGTCCCCACATCAAAAGTCCCGAGGCGAGCATTACCAAGAATTTAAGATCGAAACTTTTTACATCCTTTGTCCTATACGAATAATAGAGTTGCGGAGAGGCGCTAAAACTGGTTAAAAACCCGGCAAGAAAACCCAACCCGTCAATCCAAGACATGCTGTTTAACCTCCATTCCATTTCACCCAAATCCACCGCCAAAAAAACGCATCTCCGGCAAACTCGGCAAGCGGTGGGTTTAGGGTCACCGGTCTTTGTGCCCGGCCAAAATACACACTTTCATGTATTTACCCACTTCATGGGTTGTTTAATATAGGAAATAAACCAAGCGACCAAGGAGGCATTGAGCGATTATGAATCAAGCCGACATACCCCACTTTCGTCAGCGGTTGCTGGACCGGCGGGAAGAAATATTCAATCATCAAAAGACCCTGGACCAGTCGTGGCGCAACCTGCAAGAACGGGCGACCGAGCCCGAAGAAGCCGCCCAAAAAGAAACCATATCCAGCGGCGTTAACCAATTGAGCCAGCGGGAGCAACAAGAATTGCGCGCCATCGACGCCGCCCTTCAACGGACCCATGACGGTACATATGGGGAATGCGCCGCGTGTGGCAAGGCTATTTCCAAAAAGCGACTGGAGGCCGTGCCATGGACACCGTTGTGTATGTCTTGCGCCAATCAGGGCCAAACCCAAAGAATGGCCCCATCCCAAACCGACAAAACGCCCTTGGCCCCGCCTCCGGATCCCACAGAGAATTATTCGGAAAAATCGGACCAGGAACTTTGCCAAGCCATTTATGAAGAAATCGAAAACGACGGGCGCGTACCGGTCGACACATTGGAGATCACCTGCACGGACGGGGTTATATTCTTGAGAGGCTCCGTACCCACTCAACTCAATCACAAGACCTTGCTGGCCATTTTGGAAGATACCATGCATCTGGAAGACATCGTTGACGAAGTGGAAATCCTTTCCGAATTCGCCGAAGATGAACCGGCGGCGTCGGAAGAAGGCACTCGGGAATGAGAAGCAAATGGTTGGGGGAGTAAGAACTGCTTTCAAAAACGCTCAAAATCAGTCACCTGGAAGTTCTCCGACAGCTCCCAGGTCGAACTGAGGTAGGTAATCATCGATGACCGGAAAATTATCCAGCTTTTTGGCAATGCCGGCACTGAGGAATGAATCAACCCACCAGTAAATGTCCTGTTTTCTCACTGCCGCCCGCATCCGTTTCATGCGCTCACGTTTTTCCTCCGTCGCCATGGTCATGGAGCGATGAATAGCGTCGGCAACGCCTTCCACATCGTGCGGGTTGACCAGTAACGCCCCTTTCTGCAACTGGGCCGCCGCCCCGGCAAACTCACTCAAGACCAAGACACAGTTTTCTTCCAAACTGGAGGCACAATACTCCTTGGCGATCAGATTCATACCGTCTTTCAGGGGCGTAATCAGGGCCGTCTCCGCCGTCCGGTAGTAGGCCAAGAGTTCCGGTCGATCCAAGCTCTGGAACAGGTAATGGACAGGCACCCAGCCGGAACAGGTAAACAGACCGTTTATCTCGCTGACCAACTGTTCGATTTCGACTTTCAATCGCTCGTATTCCACGATGGTCCGCCGGCTGGGAACCACCACTTGCACCAGGACCACCTTTCCATGAAGTGAGGAACGCCGTAAGAGAAGGTTCTTAAACGCTTTGAGTCGTTCCGGTATCCCTTTGCTGTAGTCCAATCGATCGATGCCCAATACGATGTGCGTGTCCGGAAGCTGTTCATGGATGTGCCAGGCCCTTTCGGAGACATCTTCACTCTGCGCCAGTTTCGAGAATTCCTTGTAGTCAATGCTGATCGGGAATGCCCCCACTCTGACCCGTCGTTCTCCCAATTCCAATTCGCATACCTGCCCCCTGCCCACAACCTTGGCATCCGTGTCCAACGCTTGGACGCAATTGATAAAATTGCGGCGGTCGCGCATGGTCTGGAAACCGATCAGATCATAAGAAAGCAGAGAGCGCAGGATCTCAAAGCGCCATGGCAGTTTCAAATAAATATCCAGGGGCGGAAACGGCGTGTGGAGAAAAAAATCGATCCGTTCCTGCACACCCAATTCCCGCAGCTCTTTGGCGACGTTCATCAGGTGATAGTCATGAATCCATATGTAATCGTCCGCTTTCAGCTGTTCCGCGATGGCCCGGGCGAATTTCCGGTTGACCTGTTTATATGCCCGCCAATACGTTGGCTCGAAATTGCACCGGGAAATAAAGTCGTGGAAGAGTGGCCAAAGGACTTCGTTGGCACATCCGTAGTAAAACTGATCCCGCTCGTCCGAGGTCAGCATGACCGGCTTCAATTTAAATCCGGCGTCCTTGGTGGCACCGGACAAAATCTCACGAACGGTATGATCCGGGACATCCACCGTGCCCGGCCATCCCATCCAGAGTCCTCCCCGATTTCTTAACACCGGGGCAAGCGCGGTGACCAGGCCTCCGGACCCCGGTTTGGCATACCAGGCCCCGGATTCACTGCGACTTACCACCACAGGCAGGCGGTTGGATACGATGACCAAGCGGGGTTTCGACGGAGCGGGGACGGTTTTCTCTCCACGGTGTTTCATACGACGCGTTTTTTGGCGACCCCCGGTCGCGGCCATTATGAGATTCCCGCCTAACGGAGACCTTTCACCTTAAATCCGAGATAAGTCAGCAATATGCCGAAAACGATCGCGTAAATGCCGATTACCCATATCACGGCCACGGCACCGGCGGCCGGATTGGCGATCAGAATGAGCCCGATCAACACGGAAAGCCCACCGATAAGCCCGAGGACCCATTCACCGGGCAAAATCCGACGGAGCTGAACGGCAGCCGCAATTTCCAAAATACCGGTCACTATAGCCCAAATGGCGATAACAATCAACAGGATAATGGCGGTTATGCCGGGCCACAGGAACGCACAGAAACCGGCACCAATCCCCACAATGCCTTCGAGCAGCAAAACCCACCAACCTTGAACATCCCCACGGCCGTACCGACCGGCGGAAACTATTGGTCTTGTTTGGGCAGTATGGCGGTGATCTCGTCACCGAGAGATGAACTCTTTGACAGAAAGAAATCGGCGCCGGAATTCAAAGCGGCTGTTTCATATTCCACCGAGTCATGGTTGGTCACGACGATAACCGTTACATTCGGATCCTCTTTGCGCATTCGGCGCGTGAGTTCCAAACCATCCAGGTCGCCGGGCAATTTTATGTCCATGAATACAACACTCGGTTGACGGGCTTCAAATTCCTCGAGCGCCTCGGCGCCGTTTCGGGCTTCGATGACCTCGATGAACGGAAACCGACTGTTCAAGATATCTCTCATCACCTGCCTGAACAACGAGTTGTCTTCCACGATTAAGGCTTCCAAAGCCAACCCCCCAAAAAAATGGTCGAATGCTCACCGCCCCGTTATGGACGGGCCTAAACGGGCCCGGACACACTTTGCATTCACTAATCTACAAGTTAAAAGGACTTTACAGCGCCACAGGAAGGTTGTATATACGGGCAATCGTGTATTTTGGTTCTGTTGATCCTCGGCTTTCCGGTCGATTAAAGGTGTGGCGGTTTTTGGAGGCTTCGCCGGATTTGGGTCCGGGAAATTGCTAATAGGAACTGCAATCGGTCGGTACTTATTTTGTAGATATTTTGCCATATCTTTTCAGCTACTTTGGGGGTTAAAACCCATTCCGTGAGGGGGAGAGAAGGCCGTGCCGAAAAAACAAACGGTGGTCGTCGCCGAAGATCAAACAATCGTCCGGAAGGGACTTCGTTCTCTGCTGGAAACCCGAGAGGACCTGGAGGTCATAGCGGAGGCGGAAGACGGTCTGGCGGCCGTTCGTTGCGTGCAAAAGCACCAACCGACGCTGCTCCTACTCGACCTGTCCATGCCCAAGCTGGGGGGCATCGCCGCCATCAAAGAGGTCAAGTCTCAGTATCCGGAAACCAAGATCCTGGCTTTGACGGTACATAAGTCCGATGAATACATTCTGGCCGTTTTTGAGGCCGGGGCGGAAGGTTATTGTCTCAAGGACGCCGACCAAGACGAGCTCATGAAGGCCATAGAACATATCTTGTCCGGAAAGACCTACTTGAGCCCGGAGGTATCGGAAAAGGTCCTGGAAGGATATTTGGAAGGAAGAAAAACCTTAAAGAAACGCTCTACATGGCAAACGCTGACCCAACGGGAAAAGGAAGTCTTAAAACTCATCGGCGAGGGCTATAAGAGCAAAGAGATCTCGAACTATTTGTGCATCAGCTGGAAAACCGTGGAAAAACACCGGGCCAATATCATGCAGAAACTCGACCTGCACAGTGCGTCGGCCCTGACCGCCTATGCCATAGAAAAAGGCCTCGTCTCAAAATAGATGGCTAAGTAAACGTTTTTCGGGGTACGACCACGATGCCCCGAGTAGTGACCGTAAATCGCTTTTCATCTTCCTGCCGATCATATCCGATCGTCGTATTCG
>CAZHHS010000044.1:0-11922 GCA_964532395.1 uncultured Desulfobacterales bacterium
CGTGTGTGGTGCATTCGACATCCACTTCGCCAACGGAATCAAGGGTCTCTAGCGGTCTCAGACAGTTAGGCGAATTGAAATTTGAAGTGGCCCCAACGCTTGTAGGTCAGATTAGGCCACCAGGCGTTACCTGACAAATCTGTGACAAAGTTCGTTGCCGGCAGGAAGCCGCGGCGCGGCGGATCGTCGGCCGATTCAGGCGCAATCAGATCTAAACAGTTGGTGTTATGATGAACAAGCGACAAATCAAAGAGCGTGGTATGCGAAATTTCTTTTTCCTGGTCGCCACTGCATCCATCGCCATATTGTTGATGATCACGATATTTCTTTTCATGGAAGGGATTCCGATTTTCAAGAAAGTGTCGGTTCCCGACTTCATATTCGGCGAATACTGGTATCCCACATCGGATCCCCCCGACTTTGGTATTTATCCGTTGATTGTCGGTTCCGTTGCGGTCACGGTGGTATCCGCGGTCATTTCCATCCCCCTGGGCGTTATGACGGCCATCTATCTGGCGGAGATCGCCACGCCTAGAATCAGGGAAATGGTCAAACCGCTTGTTGAACTTCTGGCCGCATTACCTTCGGTCGTCATCGGCTTTTTCGGCATGGTGGTGGTGGCGCCGTTTCTGCAAAACACATTCGACGTTGCCACGGGGTTGAATCTATTCAATGCAGCGCTGATGCTGGCATTTATGTCGATTCCCACCATCTGCAGTATCTCGGAAGATGCGATCTACAGTGTGCCCAACAATCTTCGAGAGGCCTCGCTGGCTTTGGGAGCGACTCAGTGGGAAACCATCATCCGAGTGGTACTGCCGGCCTCCGTATCCGGTATCTGCACGGCAATTATTCTCGGGATGTCCCGGGCAATCGGAGAAACCATGGTGGTACTTATGGTGGCCGGCGGAGCCGCCATGCTCCCCGGATCCATTTTCGATCCGGTCCGCCCGTTGCCCGCCAGCATCGCCGCCGAGATGGCTGAAGCCCCGTTCAGAGGAGACCACTATCACGCCTTGTTTGCCACCGGCGTGGTGCTTTTTTTCTTTACCTTGTTATTTAATATTGTTGCCGATTATATCGCTCATAAATACCGCCAGGTGGGAGAAGCAACCCTGTAAATTTGATGCGAAAATGAAAAACGTTGATAAACGAAAAAACAGGCCGGACGTGGAAGAAGCCGTCCAATCCTCCGGCAATCTGAATGACCAAAGGACCCAGGCGCTTGGCGTTTCCAGGATACGCCGAAGATCATTGGTACAACGGATCACCTTTTTTATATTTCGAGGGGCCGCGGCGGTCAACGGCATCGCCCTTTTGACGATCATTTATTTTATAGTGGCCAATGGGCTTGAGGCCATCGATTGGACATTTCTGTCACAGCCGCCTAGAGATTCCATGACCAAGGGCGGAATCCTACCCTGCATCGTAGGGACCTTATATTTGAGCTTGGGAGCCATCCTTGTTGCCTTCCCCATCGGTGTGGCATCAGCCATTTACCTTAACGAGTATGCCCGGCCGGGAAAACTACTTCGCCTGATCCGTCTCGGCATCAATAACCTGGCCGGTGTGCCCTCCGTGGTCTTCGGCCTTTTCGGGCTGGCCTTTTTTGTTATTTATCTTAAAATGGGGGTGAGTCTCCTAGCCGGTGTTCTTACCTTGGGGGCCATGTCCCTGCCGGTAATCATCGGGGCCACGGAAGAGGCCCTTAAATCCGTTCCGGACACGTACCGGGAGGCGTCTCTGGGTCTGGGAGCCACCAAACTTCAAACCATATTCAGAGTGGTGCTGCCTTCCGCCTTACCGGGCATATTGACGGGGGGGATTCTCGGCATCAGCCGGGCGGCAGGAGAGACAGCACCGATCATGTTTACGGCGGCCGTCTATTACACACGCCATTTACCCTCGTCGTTATTCGATGAAATCATGGCACTGCCCTACCACATTTATGTATTGGCAACGGCAGGGACGGAAATCGAGGCCACCCGGCCGCTCCAGTACGGAACAGCGCTGGTTTTAATTGTGCTCGTGCTCGGAATGAATTTGCTGGCCATTATATACCGGTCCAAACTCCGTAAACGTGCGCAGTAATCTACCAAAAGCGGTGTGGGGCCCTTGCCGGTCGACGTCCTTGAAATTTTTTAGGGAGGGCGAAGGGACAAACGAGAGGAAACTTGAATGGAACCTGTCCTGAAAATGTGTTCTCAAAATCTGGATTTTTTCTACGGAGATTTCCAAGCCCTGCACGATGTCTCCCTGGAGTTTTTCCAAAACCAGGTTACCGCCCTGATTGGTCCCTCAGGCTGTGGGAAAAGCACGTATCTGCGGTGTTTAAACCGGATGAACGATCTGATTCCCATCAGTCGGGTGGAAGGCAAAATATTGCTCGAAGAAGAAGATATCTATGCGCCCTCTGTCGACGTGGTAAATCTGCGGCGCCGCGTGGGTATGGTATTTCAAAAACCGAACCCTTTTCCCAAAACCGTTTTCGACAACATCGCCTATGGGCTGCGGGTCAACGGCGTCCGAAACAAGGCATTTATCACGGAACGCGTGGAGACCAGCCTCAAACAGGCCGCCTTGTGGGACGAGGTAAAAGACCGCCTTCAGGATACGGCTTTGGGACTGTCCGGGGGACAGCAGCAGCGTCTGTGCATTGCCCGGGCGCTGGCCGTCGAACCGGAAATATTGCTCATGGATGAACCCTGCTCCGCACTGGACCCGGTGGCCACTCAAAAGATTGAAGAGCTTATTCACGAGCTGAAGAAACAGTATACTATCATTATTGTAACCCACAACATGCAACAAGCGGCACGGGTATCGAACATCACCGCATTCTTCTACATCGGAAAACTGATCGAGGTGGGAGATACGCAGAAACTGTTTACCAGTCCAAGAATCAAGCAAACCCAGGATTACATCACCGGCCGTTTCGGATAGGCGCACGTATTATATACGTTTACCGCCGCTTATCGGTTCATTTCTACATAGAAACCATGGCATACTGGATATAATCGTCGAAGGGGAAAACAATGGCAAAGCAATTTCAAAGAGAACTCGACAGGATAAAAAAAATGATACTTTCCATGGGAGCCATGGTGGAAGAACGCTTTCACACTTTGGTTACTGCAATCGAGTCGTTTGATATGGATATCGCAGAGCAAATCATCAAATCGGATTATGAAATCGACGAGATGGACGTAGAAATCGAAGAAGAATGCCTCAAGATTATCGCTTTGCATCAGCCTGTTGCCGTCGATTTGCGGTTTCTTGCGGCCGTACTCAAGATCAACAAAGAGCTGGAGAGAATCGGTGATGAGGCCGTGAATGTGGCCCAGCGAATACAAACCATCACCAAGAAACGGGAAACCGATTTTGTTTTCGATTACTCCCTGATGGCCGAAAAATCCCAAACCATGCTGAAAATGAGCTTGGATGCCCTCGTCAACCTTGATGTCGATGGGGCGCTCAAGGTATTGACAATGGATGACAGGGTAGACGATATCAAAAACGAAGCCTATCGGCTCATCAAAGATGCCATCCGAAATACCCCGGATAATGTGGAGTATCTGATTAATCTGTTGCTGATATCACGCCACCTTGAACGGATGGCGGACCATGCCACGAATATCGCCGAAGAAGTCGTATATATGGTCGAAGGTGAGATCGTCCGACACAGCGATTTTTAAATGGACCTGCTGGGTATGTCCGTGATCTTTACTGAAAAATAGGGCATAGATAACCGATGTCTGGAGAAAAGATACTCATCGTCGATGACGAAGAAGATATCCTGGAGCTTGTTGCCTACAATCTGAAGCGAGAAGGATATCAAACTGTATCCGCCGTATCCGGAGAAGAGGCCC
Organism: uncultured Desulfobacterales bacterium; assembly: GCA_964532395.1. GTDB lineage: Bacteria > Desulfobacterota > Desulfobacteria > Desulfobacterales. Next base: position 3,864 of record CAZHHS010000044.1, read on the forward strand.
TAAAGAAGTGCCGTTCGGAAACGCCGGACCTCATCGTTCTCGACTTGATGCTGCCGGGAATTGACGGTCTGCAAGTAATGAAAACATTGAGGGAAGACTCGGTAACGAAAGACATCCCGACGGTCATGCTGACCGCCAAAGGCGATGAAGCCGATATTGTCACCGGCCTGGAATTGGGTGCCGACGATTATATCTCCAAGCCGTTTTCGCCGCGGGTACTTTTGGCCAGGGTCCGGGCCGTTTTGCGGAGAAACAGGGCCACGGATGCCCAAATGCCGTCCATACTTCGGATCCATGACCTTGAAATTCATCAAGGGCGACGAAGTGTTTCCATAAAAGGCACGCCCGTAGAGTTGACCTTTACCGAGTTCCAGGTGCTTTCTTTTCTCGCCGCCCGCCCGGGTTGGGTCTTCACCCGAACACAGATCGTCGATGCCGTGCGGGGCGATTCCTACCCGGTAACGGACCGCAGCGTAGACGTCCAGATCGTGGGATTGAGAAAGAAGCTTGGACCTTACGGCAAATATGTCGAGACGGTTAGAGGGGTCGGCTACAGGTTCCGGGAAAACCCATGAAAAAGACCTTTCGACTCATATGGCAGCTATACCCGACATATCTTTTCATAACGCTCCTGGCCGTGGGAGCGGTGAGTTGGTACGCCGCCCATTTTCTGGAAGACTATTTCTTTGAGCGGACATTCGCGGATCTTAAGTCTCAGGGACGAATCGCGGAAGTTCTAATCGCCCCTCATATGGCCCCACCGGACGCCTCCGCCGTCAACCGATTGTGTAAAAGGATCGGACAATCCGTCCCTGCCCGCATAACGGTCATTCTGCCCGACGGAACGGTAATCGGTGATTCTCACCAAGATCCGCAAACCATGGATACCCACATCGATCGCCCGGAAGTCCTCACCGCCGTCACTGACCGGATCGGCAGCTCCCGGCGCCACAGTCGCACGCTCGACAAACGGATGATGTACGTGGCACTACCCATGAAAGCCAAGGGAAAAATCGCGGCGATCTTGAGGATGTCGATTCCGATTACCGACGTCGACAGGGAGCTGCAGCGTATTCAAAACGGCATCGCAGTGGGTGGAATCCTAATTGCCGTCATCGCTTCCATCATTTGTTTCTATGTCTCCCGCCGGATCACCCAGCCCATCGAAAACTTGAAACGGGGGGCGGAAAAATTTGCAAAAGGGAATCTCGCCCATCGGCTGCCCGTTCCCAAGACTCAGGAAACGGCCGGGCTTGCCGAAGCCATGAATTTCATGGCCGCCAACCTGGAAAAACGGATAGAGGCCGAGACGAACCAACGCATTGAAATGGAAGCGATCCTTTCCAGCATGACCGAAGGGGTGATCGCCATCGATATGGAGGAACGTATTCTCAGCTTCAACCAGGCGGCAGCGGGTATCGTAAAGGGGCTGAAGGAAACCTCTAAGGGACAAGCCCTCCAAGAGGTCATACGGAATCTGCAACTTCAACATCTCACCGGGCGGGCAAAAGAGCGTAGTATGCCGATTTCCGAAGACATCATGTTACATCAGACGGACCAGCGGATCGTCAACGTTCATGCCGCCCCCATGCGGGATTCCCGTCAAGCTCGGATCGGCACCCTTCTGGTGTTAAACGACGTCACGCAGCTGAGACATCTGGAGAAGATGCGGCAGGATTTTGTATCCAATGTGTCCCACGAGATCAAAACGCCTCTGACTGCCATAAAAGGCTTCGTGGAAACCTTGCAGCACATGGCCAAGGAGAGCCCGGAAGAAACAAGCCGGTTCATTTCCATCATCGGCAAGCACGCCAACCGGCTGGAGGCGATTGTCGAAGACCTGTTGCAACTTTCCCGGATTGAGAAAGAAAACGAGGCCAAGCAGATTCAGTTCGAACCGGGATCCATACGAAACGTTCTGAGGTCGTCCATTCAGATTTGTCAGGCCAAGGCGGAGGCCAAAGCGATCACGGTCGAATTGTCTTGTGACGACTCCCTGAAGGCCACCATCAACGCCGCCCTGCTGGAACAGGCGTTTATCAACTTAATCGACAACGCCATAAAGTACAGCGGGGACGGAAGCCGGATTGAGGTGAAAGCCCGGAAGACGGCATCGGAAGTGGTCATCAGTATTCAGGACAACGGTATCGGTATTTCCAAAAAGCACCTTTCCCGGATTTTCGAACGCTTCTACCGGGTAGACAAAGCCCGTAGCCGGGAACAAGGCGGCACCGGCCTGGGCCTGGCCATTGTCAAACACATCGCCCGGGCCCACGGCGGCCATGTGACGGTGGAAAGTCAACGGGGCAAAGGCAGCACCTTTACCGTTTATCTTCCTTTTACTTAAAAGGCGCTGGTTTATTCGCCGCTTCCCCCGGTAATCGCCGCCGGAGATACGCAGCGGTAATGGCCCTGGCGTCGGAGGTGGAGCTCAAACGGATTCTTTGGAATAGCCGCCGGCAATCTTGAAAAGAGAGCCCCCGGGTAACATGGATGGTCTGCACCTCGTCTCTGGTGTGCGGGTAGGGATCCCCGTCTGTTCCCATTTCCACCTTTTCCAACAGCTTGGCAAAAACCAGGCTCCGGGCAGCCAAAAGATCGATCGATTCACCCTCCAAGCGGGGATGGAATACGTACAAAAGGGTCAATATGTCGCCGGGGCCCAAGGCATGGCGGTTACCGCGCATGCGGCGCACGACGGATCCCATTAAATGGACCACCTTTAGTGTCGCCCGTTCAGCCAGTGCTCGTTTAAGTGCTCCCCAGAGGGCATAGTGGATAAAACCGGCTTCCACGTATGCACTCTGAACATTCAGAATGAGGGGCACCAACGCTTCGGCCCGCATGGCGTCTCGAAGCTTGATGCGCCTGGCATCAGCCCGGGCGAAGGCCTTCACCGATTCCACACACGCTTCGAATGTACCCGAGGTGGCCGTTTCATAGAATTTCAGCAGCGCACCTGTGGCCGCTTTTTCCGCCTGGTATACCTCGAACTCAATCGTTCCGCGGGCTATGTCAGTCGGTTTACCCCCTTCGGCAAACCGTTCATGAATGCCCACCAGGTTTTCCAGAAACGGTTCCACCTGGATGATCCGCTTACCTTTTCGGTGAAGGTCTTGAAGGATTCGACACATGCCCTGGTTGAAGGCCGGAAATTCCATATCCACGGTCAGAAGATAATCCTCAATGGACAGGGCCCCGTCCAACATGGCCTGGAATCCTTCCGTCGGCGGTTCTTCCAGAAGAATGGCCTGGTGATCTTCCATTCTTCGAGCGGCAAACGGAAGCGTTTCCGGCCGATGACTTGAAAAGACGATACTGGCATCATGCATTATGCGGCTCCGGTGAGGTCTATGGCACAGGCACGGATTCATATGTACGCCATATCACCGCTAATGACAACCCATTGTCTTTTCCCAGGCCCGGCAGGAGAATATTGACCTCGCCGGAGGTGCATGATAGCGTCGAAACATCTTATAACAAACCCTAAGGAGGTATCCATGACGACACCTATCAAGCTTTACACGCTGAGCACTTGCGGCCACTGTAAAGACACAAAACAGTTCCTGGACGAATGCAACGCAGAATATGACTTTACCGACCTCGACCTTTTGGACCAGTCCGAGCGACAAGATATTTTAGAGGAACTTAAACAATTGAACCCCCGCTGTTCCGTGCCCACCATCGTTATCGGGGAAAAGGTAATCGTGGGATTCAAAGAAGACGAAATCAAGGAGGCGATAGGACTATGACAGCGGTGGAATCGCTTTACGAGAAACTCAAGGAGATCCAGGAACCCAAAGGCTATCCCTTCAACCGGGACCGGGAAAAGGTGTTCGTACTCCTGGAGGGATTGTTAAAGAACAAAGAGCGGTATGGATACATGGCCTGTCCCTGCCGCCTGGCCAGTGGTGACAGGGAGCGAGACAAGGACATCGTGTGTCCGTGTATCTACAGAGAACCGGACGTTCGCGAATACGGAAGCTGCTATTGTAACCTTTATGTATCCCCGGCATGGAACGCAGACGAGATCAAACACGTCTATGTGCCGGAGAGAAGGCCGCCTGAAAAACTTTTCTGACTTTTAATAGGTCCGGAAATAGATCCGGTCACTTTAGAAACCGATAACAGATTGAACGCAGGGGAACCGCGATGTTTTTGGACATCCTTCGACAGAGACGAAGTATTCGAACGTTCGTCAAGAAACCGGTGGAGCGGGAAAAAATCGATCAACTCATCGAAGCGGCGCTTCGCGCCCCCTCATCGAGAGGACTCAATCCATGGCAGTTCATTCTGGTCTCCGATAAAGATCTGTTAACCGCCCTTGCCCGCGCCAAGCCCCATGGGGCGTCCTTTCTGGCTTCCGCCCCCCTGGGTATCGTGGTTTGCGCTGATTCGAACAGATCGGATGTGTGGATTGAGGATGCCGCCATTGCGTCGACACTTATTCACCTGGCCGCGGTATCTTTGGAGTTGGGGAGCTGTTGGATCCAAATACGAAAGCGCATGCACGATCCATCGAAGACGGCACAAGCCTACGTTCGGGACGTACTCGATGTGCCGGATTCTCTAGCCGTCGAATCGATCATTGCCGTGGGATACCCGGATGAAATCAAGCCCGGCCATCCCAAAAAGGACTTGCCGGATGGCAAGGTCCATAACAATAGATATGGTGAGCCTCTCACCTAACCCCTGAGAATCATCCTAATCCCATCGACAGAGTTTGGCAACCAGGCCTTCCTCACCCAGGCCCACCCAGACATATCCCCCAAAACGCAAACAGCCGGGATTAATGACCTGGGTATTTCCAATATGGTCGACTGCTGCAGATTCATGGATATGGCCGGTAATGCACACCGCCGGTCGGTAGGTCTCGATGAATCCCCGGACGGCACGGCTTCCCACCGCTTCTCCCGTCTGAACACGATCGGTACGGGTGTTGAACGGCGGGTTATGAGGCATGAAGATCAAACGGCGCCGGTCGATATTTTCCCGGTCGATATGTTGTTGAACCGCTCCGTCCATCCAAGTCTTCAGCTGATCGTCACTGACTTCCGAGGGGGTTCCAAAGGGCGTGGGCGTGGAATATCCCAGGCCCAAGAGACGGACCCCTGACCCCAGGTCAACCAACCGGGCATGAACATTTATACCGCGCTCCGTGAGCAACTCGTCCACTTCCCGTGTGTCCATATTGCCCACCTGAGCGTAGATCCGGTTATTACATCGGCCGACGGCGTCCAGAATAGCGGCGGCTTTCGTTCGGGTGCCACGATTGGTGAGATCCCCGGATATCAGCACCCCTTGAGCGCCGGCGATCTCGGGAATCCGTTCAGTCTCAGCCGCCCCGCCGTGTAAATCCCCTACGGCAATCCAATACGGCCGTTGCGTCTTTTGTCCTTCCATGTGAGGGCCTCAGAACCTGATTATTCAAATGTAAAAAAAGTTTGTCATATTCTGCTCCGGATGCATATCATTCCCTATGTGATTTGTAAACGAAGGTAATTTTCCATGAGAGAGTCATATTTACATCTCCGGGCGGGTGAGAGCGCGCTGTCGTGTCGCACCGTCCTGCTTGTTCCGGAAACCGCCCTCTCGGAAGCCGGATATATAAAGATGTTTTCCGTAAATTCCGGTCCTCAGACCAAACATGAGTTTCACGCCTTGGCACAAACGGCGCTGGTGCGGTTCCAGGACGGGGAATTGACGATTACGCCGGTAACCGATGCCATACGAATGGAAGGCCCGGAAGAAACGGATCCCTTGGTTTCAGGGATGGCCATTTGCCGGGACATGGATGGTCACCTCCACGTCTTGGCCCACGAGGGCCCATCGCACCGAAAACTGCTTCAAGCAGCCCACCGGTTTTGCACCCGATGGATCAGGCTGGACCTGTAGGTTTCGGCGCCAAGAAACCGGGTGGGCGCCTTCCCAGCCGCTTGGGTCACTTGGGTATCTTGATCTTGGGTCGCTTGGGTTGCTTGCTTGCCGGGGATGGCACTTGACCGAATTGTGGAGCGACTGTTAGAACGGGAACGCCATGAAAGATGCTTGCGGTGCGATCATTCTGGCCGGCGGCTTGAATAGACGGATGGGGGGGGAAAACAAGGCGTTTCTGTCCGTCGGCGGTGAGATGATCTTAGACGGACTCTACCGGACGTTCCGGGAGCTGTTTAGAGATGTCGTATTGGTCACCAACTCACCGCAAGACTACTTAGCCTGGGACTTGGCAATCGTCAGTGACTTATTTTCCGTTCGCAGCGCCCTGACGGGCATCCATGCCGGACTTTTCCATATCGCCACCCCGCACGCCTTCGTCGCCGCCTGCGACATGCCCTATTTGAGAAAGGAATTGGTGGAAACACTGGTAAGCCAGGTCGATCCCCGGCGGGACGTGGTCATACCGGTCACGGAAGCGGGATATCAGCCTTTGTGCGCAGTCTATTCAAAACGCTGCATCCACCCCATCGAACACCAACTCAGACAGGGGAAGGCCAAAATTGCGGACTTCTTCTCCCAGGTAAGGGTCAAAGAAGTGCCGGAAGACCGGTTGAGAAAGGCGGATCCGGAATTGGTTTCCTTTGTCAACATAAACACGCCGCAAGACCTGGCCCACTTATAGGTCTTACGCGGCAAGGTCTTGCAACATCGCCGTAAGGAAAGTCCAAAAACGTGCCACCGATGGGATGTTCATCCGTTCCGACGGCGAATGGGCTCCCAAAATGGTGGGGCCAAAGGAAATCATCTCCATTTTCGAAAATTTGGCTCCGATGATACCACATTCCAACCCCGCATGGACCGCCTTGACGTGGGGCTCGGATCCGAAAGTCCGGTCAAAGACCCGGCGAGCCGTCGCCAGGAGATCAGAGGTGGGATCCGGTGTCCAGGGCGGGTATCCGGGGCCTTGCTCGATTCGGGCACCTGCGAGTTGTCCGACCGCGGCGACCCGGTTGGATATGTCCGTCAGTTCCGACTCGACGGCACTACGCTGACTGGTCAGAATGCGGATCCCGGACGCTTCGGAGCGAACCACGGCCAGGTTTGTCGACGTTTGAACCAGCCCGGGTACGGCACCGCTCATGGTTATAACACCATGGGGAATAGCATAAAGCAGGTTCAGTATGCGGTCCTGGTCACGGGCGGAAAGGCACCCCTCCGGTTGCGTGGCCGGGTTGGTTTCCAAGTTCACAAACACCTCCGGATCGATGGCCTGGTACTCGTCCTTGAGCAGGCGGTCATACGAGACAACCGCCTGCTCCAGATCCGGTTCGGCCCCCGGGGGGACAAACACGGCGGCGTCACCTTCTCGGGGAATGGCATTGTGCTTACTCCCTCCCGCCAGCAGACCCAAGCGCAGGCCCAGTCGAGGCGATTCCGTCCATAAAAACCGGTTGAGTAGCTTCACCGCATTGCCTCGTTGTTCATGAATATCGATGCCGGAATGACCGCCTGACAATCCGCCGAGCTTGATCTGCATGCACCGGTGGCCGTTGGTCACGGTTTCCCAATCAATGTCCAAGAAGAGCTCCGTATCTCGCCCACCGGCACACCCGATGTAAAGGGTACCGTGTTCTTCCGTGTCCATATTAATCAAGATACGCCCGGTCAGCATGTCCGCTTCCAGGGCCGTGGCACCGGTCAGACCGGACTCTTCGTCTATGGTAAACAGCAGCTCAAGGGGCCCATGTGTCAGCGTGGGGTCTTCCAGAACCGCCAACGCAGCCGCAACACCCACCCCGTTGTCGGCCCCGAGCGTGGTTTTGTCGGCGGTTACCCACTCACCCTCCGTTTTGAGTGCCAACGGTGCTGTCGAAAAATCATGGTCACTGTCTTGGTTCTTCTCACAAACCATATCCAGATGACACTGCAAAACCACAACGGGTTTTTCTTCCAGGCCCGACGAGGCGTTACACGTCACCACCAGGTTGCCTGCCCGATCCGTTCGGTAAGCGGCAGCATTTCTTTCGGCGACAGAAATCACATAGGCGCGGGCCTGCGCTTCCTGTCCCGAGCACCGGGGGATACGGCTGATCTCGTAAAAATGCCGCCAAATCAAGGACGG
>CAZHHS010000045.1:0-11920 GCA_964532395.1 uncultured Desulfobacterales bacterium
TCAGTGGGGTCGATGACCGGTGGATTTGGGGCGCTCAAAGTGCTTGACAAACGATTTCTTCTGACTATATTAAAGGGCTTCGGATTGCTTGGTTGTAGTCAAGTTGCAGTAAAGATGTAGTCATAACGGCATGTTTCCGGCTCAAAATGACTACTTTTTTGTGTCTGAATAACTTGGATCTAAAGTCAAACCGGGCGGTTTGTAGTCTTATGAAGAGTAAAGGAGACGGTTTATGGCACTACCAAAGGGAAAAATTTCTAAATCAAGAGGAAGAAAACGACGAACCCACCAAACACTGAGAGCCCCCCATCTGTCCACCTGTCCGGAGTGCAGCGAGCCGAAGCTTCCCCATCGTGCATGTCCAAGCTGCGGGTATTACAAGGGCCGCGTGGTGATCAAGACTGAAGAGATATAGCTTTGTCGCCTGGCTTTGCATATGAAGATATTGCAAGTGAACCGGGGTAAACCAGACGAGCAGAGAGGAGTGTAGTTTTCATGGCGGTTGCTGAAACGGATAGCGGCGAATCGGCCCTGTACGGGCTCGATCTCGAATCGCGGAAGATGGTGCTGGATACCTTGCAGTTGGTGAGGGAGCGCCTGCTTCCCAAAGAAAAGATATTGGAACTGGATAGAGAGGAAACATTCCCGGAAGAGATTATTCGGGAAATGATGGGGCCGGAAATCGGCTTGCACCTCTTGTTTATTCCCGAGGCATACGGCGGTATGGGAGGTGGTGCCAGGGACAGTTGCGCCCTTACCCGGGAAATGGCCAAGATCTGTCTCGGGGTGGCCACTGCCTTTTTTGCCATTCAACTCGGGGCCGATCCCATCATGTTTTCCGGCACGGAAGAACAAAAGGAAAAATGGCTGGGAAGGATAGCCGAGGGAGAGTCCCTGGTCGCCTATGCGGTTACGGAGTCCGAAGCCGGCAGTAATCTGGCGGCCCTCAAGACCAAGGCGGAACCGGTGGCAGACGAATCGGGCCGGGTGGTCGCCTATGTCCTTAACGGCAGCAAACAGTTTATCTCCAACGGGGGATATGCCGATTTTCTGACCGTCTTGGCCAATGCCCCCGAAGGCCCCACGTTCTTTATCGTAGAAAAGGATATGGAAGGATTCGAGCCGGGTAAGGCGGAAGAAAAGCACGGCATTCGTGCCTCCAACACATCGGCGTTGACGTTCACCGATGTGCGGGTCCCGGCGGAAAACCTTCTGGGCGACCGGCCGGGATTGGGGTTGAAGCAGGCGAACAAGGTTTTCGGTCATACCCGCCTCGTTGTGGCGGCGCTGGGTATCGGGGCCGGAGAGGCCGCCCTGGGCATCGCGCTGCAGTATGCCAAAGAGCGGATCCAGTTTGGCACCCCCCTTTCCGAGAAACAGGGATACAATCACAAGTTGATCGTTTCCAATGCGGTGCGGCTGGAAGCTGCAGCGGCATACATGGAGGTACAGGCGGCGCGCTTGGACAGCGGTGAAGAGGACCTTCAGGTGGAAGGTTCCATCGCCAAGTACTTTGCCACCGAGGCCGGCAACCGGGCGGCCGAGGATGCCGTTCAGGCATTGGGCGGTTATGGCTATATCGCCGAATATGAGGTGGAAAAGATCAAGCGGGATGTGAAGATCACCTGCATTTACGAAGGGACCAGTGAGATCCAGCAAAGCATCATCGGCATGTTTCGGTGGCGGAGCAGCATGAAGTCCAAATGGCGCTTTTATGAAGAGATGGCCGAAGCGATGGACCGCATCGCCGAGGAGGCGCCGGCGGCCGGTGGAAAGACCTTTGCCAAGGCGGCGCGCGGTCTCAACAGCCTGATTCGGTATTGCCATGAAAATAAACTGACCAAGCAGCAATATGTGATGTTCTGCCTGGCCGACACGATGACCCACGTAGAGATTGGGGTGGCTTTGGCGAAAAAGGCGGCGCAATTCGTCGGGCAAGAATCGGCGAATGCCCGAAAAATGCTCGCCATGTCCAGAATTTTTGCTGCAGACGTGGCCGAGTTGGTGACCCGTAACTGGATGCGAATCGTTCCGGCGGCGACGATCTCCGGCGCTCATGAGGAACCGGTGGCGGCGGCGCCGATAGGGATCGACGAGCTGGCGGAGAGTCACCGAGGACTGATTCGGGACATGGACGAAGTGGCGGAAATTCTTTACGAAAGCGTGTAAGTCGCAGGGAACGGTTACTAAAAGAGATTCTTGAAGAGAGGTATCGTGGCGCAAGACAAGCGAGTGATTGTTGTTACCGGGGGGTCCAGGGGAATCGGTCGCGTGGTTGCGGTCCGCCTGGCCGGACCGGGGACGGTGGTTTGTTACAACTATCATCGAAGTAATGATACGGTGGCCGAGGAGACGGGACGACTGATTGAACAGGCCGGCGGCCAGGCCTGGGCCGATCGGGTGGACGTTTCCGCCAATGATGATGTCAAGGGGTTTTTCAGTCGCATCGTGGACCGGCACGGCCGTGTGGATGTCTTGGTGAATAATGCCGGAGTGGCCATTGACGGCCTTTTGGTCCGACTGAAGGAGTCGGACTGGGATCGGGTTATGTCGATTAACCTGAAAGGCGCCTTTAACTGCATGCAAGCGGTGGGCAAACAGATGATGAAGCAGCGTCAGGGGCGGATTATCAATATGAGTTCGGTGGTGGGGGTCATGGGTAATGCCGGGCAGGCAAGTTATTCGGCGTCCAAGGCGGGACTCATCGGATTGACCAAAACCGCCGCCAGGGAGCTGGCGCCCCGAGGGATTACGGTGAATGCCATTGCCCCCGGCTTCATCGATACGGCCATGACGGAAGAACTGCCGGATAAGGCGAAACAAGCGATGTTAAGTCAAATACCGCTGGGCAGGATCGGTTCGCCCGAGGATGTGGCCGGTGTGGTGGCCTTCCTGGCTTCGTCTGAGGCCGGATATATCACCGGGCAGGTGATCCACGTCAACGGCGGGATGTACATGTGAACCGGATCGACATCGGGCTGTTGATGTCGAGAACTGGATTGGACAACGGCGGCCGGGTGAGTCTCGTATCCGCCTAAAAACGAAGGAGGTGATTGGCGTGGCTGTTGAGGAAAAAGTAAAAAAAGTAGTAGCGGAGAAACTCAGTGTCGAGCCGGAAGAGGTGGTGCCGGAGGCATCTTTTGTGGATGACCTGGGCGCCGATTCTTTGGATCTCGTAGAACTGATCATGGCAATGGAAGAGGCCTTTGACATCGAGATCTCGGACGAAGAAGCCGAGAAGTTACAAACGGTCAAAGATGCTGTCAATTATATACAATCTCATTCATGATGGTGGGGTAGGGCCGCCGACCGCTACGGGCATGAGGCGGGCTTTGCTCGATCCTGACTAAGATGTTAATCTATGATTGCCGAGCGTATTGCGCCGGCTTTGGGTTGCTTGGCCCCCAAGCGCTCGAGGCCGGCGACGCGAGGTAGATTGCAATCTTTCGACGTGGACGCGGATTATGAAAATCATTATTGGTTCCGACCATGCCGGGTTTCCCATGAAAGAAAAGATAAAAGGCTTTCTTGAGGAGCGCGGCTTTGCGGTCGAAGATGCCGGACCGGTTAATAACGAATCGGTGGATTATCCCGATTTTGGTAAAAAGGTCGCTGCCAAGGTATCCGACGGTACCTTTGAGCGGGGTATACTGATTTGCGGCACGGGACTGGGGATGTCAATTGTCGCCAACCGATTCAAGGGGGTGCGGGCGGCGCTGGTCAACGACCTTTTTTCTGCGATAATGAGTCGGCGGCACAACGACGCCAATGTGTTGGTTTTGGGCGGCAGACTCATCGGTGACGACCTCGCCTTGCAGCTGGTGGAAACGTGGCTGGAAACACCGTTTGACGGGGGACGTCACCAGCACCGCATTGAAAAAATGGATACGGAATAGAGGACACATGGAGCAACTTGGATTTGACATTATAAAGCAGGCGGATCCGGAGATCGCCCGAGCCATTGAGCTGGAACTGGACCGGCAAACCCGTAAGCTCGAACTTATCGCTTCTGAAAACATTACCAGCCGAGCCGTTATGGCGACGCTGGCCAGCGTAATGACCAACAAGTATGCCGAGGGGTATCCGGCACGGCGGTATTATGGGGGCTGCCAGTATGTCGATATCGCCGAGGAACTGGCCATTGAACGGGCTTGCAAACTCTTTTCCGCTCAGTACGCGAACGTGCAGCCCCATGCGGGAACCCAGGCCAATATGGCGGCTTACTTCGCCCTCTTGAAACCGGGAGACACCATCCTGGGGATGGATCTGGCCCACGGCGGGCATCTTTCCCACGGCAGCGCGGTCAGTTTTTCCGGGCGTTTCTTCAACTTTCATTCTTACGGGGTGAAAAAAGAAACGGGGGTGATCGATTATGACGCGGTTCGGTCTATCGCCGAGAAATGCCATCCTCAAATGATCGTGGCAGGGGCCAGTGCTTATGCACGAGTAATCGATTTTGAGACCATGAGAAGCATCGCCGACGCCGTGGGTGCGTATCTCATGGTTGACATGGCACATATCGCCGGTTTGGTGGCGGCGGGGGTACATCCCTCACCGGTTTCTCATGCGCACGTGGTTACCTCGACCACCCATAAGACCTTGCGGGGGCCGCGCGGGGGATTTATCCTGGCCCAGGAAGCGTACGGCAAGAAATTGAACAGCCAGATATTTCCGGGCATTCAGGGGGGACCGCTGATGAACGCGATTGCCGCCAAGGCGGTTGCCTTTCGGCTGGCCATGTCGGAGCGGTTCACGCAAGATCAGCGTCAGACGGTGGCCAATGCGAAGGCACTCGCCGGGCATCTTCTGGATGGTGGGATGGACCTCGTTTCGGGCGGAACGGACAACCACTTGATATTGATAGATCTCTCTCGAGAGGAGATTACCGGAAAGGATGCAGAAAGGGCGCTGGAACAAGCGGGCATTACGGCGAATAAGAATGCGGTTCCCTTCGATGGACGGCCGCCTTCGGTGACCAGTGGGATCCGTTTGGGTACTCCTTCGGTAACGACCCGCGGAATGAAAGAGCCGGAAATGGCCACGATCGCCGCCCTGATACTCGACGTTTTAAAACACCCCCAAGACGAAGCCGTTTTGCGCCGAGTGGGCGACGCGGTACAAGCGTTGTGTGATCGATTCCCTCTTTATCCTTATGACCGATAGACGGTCTCGAACGTATGCGTCCTTCCTGGGAAAGATATTTTATGGATATTGCCTGCCTGGTGGCCAAGCGGTCCACCTGTTGCCGCCGCCGGGTGGGGGCCATCGTGGTCAGAGACAAACGCATCTTGGCCACCGGCTACAACGGCGCCCCGTCGGGCCTTCCCCATTGTGACGAAGTCGGATGCCTCCGTGAACAGCAAGGTGTACCTTCCGGAGAGCGCCATGAGCTGTGCAGAGGGCTCCATGCCGAGCAAAACGTTATCATTCAAGCGGCTTTTCACGGGGTTTGCATCAAGGGGGGGACATTGTTTTGCACCAACATGCCCTGTTCGATTTGTTCAAAGATGTTGGTGAATGCGGGAATTCTTGATATCCGATACCAGGACGGGTATGCAGACCCTATGGCTCAAGACATCTTGAGCGCCGGGGGGGTTCGATTAACCAAAGTTGATGAGGCAAGACCATGAGATGTCCCTACTGTGGTGAACTGGAGAATAAGGTCATTGATTCCCGAATGGCCAAGGAAGGCAACACCGTGCGTCGGCGCCGGCAGTGCCTGGCATGTGACACGCGATTTACCACCTACGAGCGGGTGGAGCGATTGCCGCTGGTGTTGATCAAAAAAGATAACCGTCGAGAGCCCTTCGACCGAGAAAAGATCCTGATGGGCATGCAGCGGGCGTGTGAGAAGCGCGATATCAGCATCCATACCTTGGAGCGGTTTATCGATGAGTTGGAGCGAGAGCTGCAGGAATTGGGAGAAAGAGAAGTCTCCTCATCCATCGTCGGTGAACGGGTGATGAGGAAGCTCCACGAACTCGACGATGTGGCCTATGTTCGGTTCGCCTCCGTTTACCGGGAATTTAAGGACATCAATGACTTTATGTCCGAGCTGAAAGACCTTTTCGTTCGCCGACGGGCGGGCGGGTCCACGAAAGTGGAGTCCTGAAGCTGGTTGCTCACCACCACCCTCTCGTCAACGAGGTTTTTGCCTTAGGGTTTATACAGCGCTAAATCCGGATTTCCAATCCCTCCCACTCGTGACCCGGGGACTCAACGTGACATGACGGATGAAACCTTTATGAAAATGGCGCTCGCTTTGGCCGAAAAGGGGTGGGGCTGGACCTCTCCCAACCCGATGGTCGGGGCGGTGGTGGTTAAGGACGGGGTGGTGGTCGGTCGGGGATTTCACCGGAAAGTGGGGGGACCTCACGCCGAAGTCAATGCCCTCAACGACGCCGGACCGCAGGCCCGGGGGGCGACCCTCTACGTCACCCTTGAACCGTGCAATCACGCGGGGCGGACCCCCCCGTGCACGGAGGCGGTTCTGCGAAGCGGTGTAAATCGGGTGGTGGTTGCCATGACGGACCCCAACCCCCACGTTACCGGAGGCGGCATCGAGCGATTGAAGGGGCAGGGTATCGAGGTAGTCACGGGGGTGTGCGAAACCGAGAGCCGCAGACTCAATGAGGCCTTTGTGAAGCATGTTACCACCGGGACACCGTTTGTCATGATGAAGACCGCCGGTACGCTGGACGGACGGATCGCCACCCGGACGGGCGATTCCAAGTGGATAACCAATGTCCGATCCCGCGCTTTTGTTCACCGACTGCGACACCGCGCGGACGCCGTTATGGTCGGGGCGGGAACGGTCAGGGCGGATGATCCCCGGCTGACGACCCGGCTGGAAGAAGGGGAAGGCGCGGACCCGCTGCGCATCGTTCTGGACACCCGTCTGTCCATCCCGTCCCATGCGAAGTTGTTGCATCTTACCTCGGCTTCTGATACGCTGATCGTCGCCAATCCGCCAGTGGACGAGAAAAAACGGATGCGTCTCGAACAAGCAGGCGCAAACGTTTTGATCATGGACGAACCCGGGCCCGGTGTCGACCTGAAGGCGCTGCTGAAGGCCTTGGGGCGGATGAAGGTGACGAGTTTGCTCATTGAGGGGGGAAGTCGAGTCAACGGGTCCGCCCTCAGAAGCGGTATCGTCGACAAGGTGTATATGTTTTTTGCGCCCAAGCTCTGTGGGGGGGATGACGGCGTACCGATTTGCAGCGGCACGGGTCCGGAGCGGATGGACGAATCGACGCAGCTGAATCGGATATCGGTGCGGCGCTTCGACGACGATGTCATGATCGAAGGATATATCAAACAGGCCTGATGCGATTATGTTTACCGGTATCATAGAAGGGTTGGGTACGGTGGCCGCCGTTTCTCGCGGTGGTGCCGGAGTCCGTATGGCGCTTCGCAGCGAGTACGCACTGGATGACCTGGGGCTTGGAGATAGTGTCGCTGTGAACGGGGCCTGTCTGACCGTGGTGTCGTTCAAAGATCGGACGTTTCACGTGGATGTCTCCCCCGAGACGCTTTCCAAAACCACTATGGGTCAAATCCGGGTAGGGGATCGGGTGAATCTGGAGCGTGCCTTGCGGTTGGGGGATCGACTCGACGGCCACATGGTATCCGGTCACATCGACGGCATGGGTAAAGTGGCGGCCCGACGGTCTACAGGTAATGTGGTCATATTTGTCTTTGAGGCCTCGTCGGCGCTTTGCCGATATATCGTGGAAAAGGGATCCGTGGCGGTGGACGGAATCAGCCTGACCGTAAACGGATGCACCGGTCAGACATTTGAAGTGAGTGTCATTCCCCACACGGCCGAAGTGACCACCTTGGGATTGAAACGCGTCGGCGATCCCGTAAATATCGAGACCGACATCATCGGCAAATATGTAGAGCGATTTACGCGTCAAGCCCGGGGCGGCTGGCAAGAGGGTGCCATCGATGAGGGCACGCTTGCCGAGGCGGGATTCTTTTAGAGGAGAAACAAGATGGGACTGATTGGGATCGAACAGGCAATCGAAGATATCAAACAAGGCAAGATGGTCATTTTGGTGGATGACGAGGATCGGGAGAACGAGGGTGACCTGACGCTGGCCGCGGAAAAGGTTACCCCGGAGGCCATCAACTTCATGGCCAAGTACGGCAGGGGATTGATCTGTCTATCGCTCACTCCTGATAAGGTTGAAGCCTTGGACTTACCCATCATGGTCAAGCAGAATACCTCGCGCTTCGAGACGGCTTTCACCGTGTCTATAGAGGCCAGAGAAGGGGTCACCACCGGTATTTCGGCGGCGGACCGGGCGAAAACGATTGCCACGGCGGTGGCCGAGGACGCCAAGCCGCAAGACTTGGTGCAACCGGGGCATGTCTTTCCGCTCAGGGCGCGACGGGGCGGGACCATCGTGCGCAGTGGACAGACTGAAGGGTCCGTCGATTTGGCCCGCCTGGCGGGACTGAACCCGTCCGGGGTCATTTGTGAAATCATGAACGATGACGGTACCATGTCCCGAATGCCCGATCTGGAAAAGTTTTCCGAAAAACATAATATCGGCATTTGTACCGTGGCCGACCTCATTGAGTACCGGTTGCGGACGGAGTGTTTCGTCCACGCCGTGACCACGACCACGGTCCCCACCTGTGTTGCCGGCGAATTCACAACCACGGTCTATGAAAACGACGTAGACGATTTGCTCCACATCGCCCTGGTCAAGGGGGAAATCGATCCGGATAACCCGGTATTGGTCCGGGTACATTCGGAATGCCTGACCGGGGATGTGTTCGGTTCCATGCGGTGTGATTGTGGCGAGCAGCTGGAAACGGCCATGAAGATGATGGAAGAAGAGGGCAGTGGGGTGTTGCTTTACATCCGTCAGGAAGGCCGGGGGATCGGGTTGTTGAACAAGATGAAGGCCTATGCCCTCCAGGATCAGGGCCATGATACGGTTGAGGCCAATGAGATGCTGGGATTCAAGTCGGACCTGAGGAATTACGGCATCGGGGCACAGATCTTGGTCGACTTGGGTGTACGAAAGATGCGTTTGTTGACCAACAATCCCAAAAAGATTGTGGGTCTCCAAGGCTACGGCCTGACGGTGACGGAGCAGGTGCCTATCGAAATGAGCCCCAATCAATACAATGAGCGATATTTGGGGTGCAAGAAGTCCAAGATGGGGCATCTGTTAAAACTCGATACGAAGCGTTAGGAGGGTGTTATGCCGAACGTCTATGAAGGCCGGATCTCCGGAGAGGGCAAACGGATGGGAATCGTGGTGGGTCGGTTCAACGACTTCATCAGCAATAAACTCCTGGAGGGGGCTCTGGATGCACTGGTTCGTCACGGCATGAACGAAGCGGATATCGATATCGTCAAAGTGCCCGGTTCGTTCGAGATTCCACTCATGGCGAAGAAGATGGGTGAAAAAGGGCGGTATGATGCCGTGATTTGTTTGGGAGCGGTCATCAGGGGATCCACCCCCCACTTCGAATACGTCAGTGCCGAAGTATCAAAGGGTGTGGCCCAGGTATCTCTGGAGTCCGGCATCCCTGTCATATTTGGTGTGATCACCACGGATACGTTGGAGCAAGCCATAGAAAGGGCGGGAACCAAGTCGGGTAACAAGGGCTGGTCGGCCGCCGTGGCCGCCATGGAAATGGCAGACCTGGTGGCATCGGTGGCGAACGCTTAGGCGGTCACAGTGACCGCTTGGTGGTTGAAACGAACGTCAGGAAAATTTTAGAAACAGGTCTTTTCCATAGATGGGAAATCGGCGGCGTGCAAGAGAGCTTGCCATGCAAGTGCTCTTTCAAATGGATATTACCGGTGATCGCTCCAGTGAAGCCGTCGAGCTGTTCTGTCGGCACTTCGAGGTCTCCCGGAAGGCCAAACCGTTTTTCGATCAGCTGGTGACGGGGGTGCTGGCATGCCGGGACGAATTGGACCGATTGATCCAACAATTTTCGGACAATTGGAAACTGTCCCGCATGTCGGGCATGGATCGAAACATCATGCGGGTTGCCGTCTATGAACTGATTTACTGCGAGGACATCCCCCCCAAGGTCTCCATCAATGAGGCCATTGATATCGGAAAAAAATACGGGACCCAACATTCGGCGGGCTTCATCAATGGGATCCTGGACGGTATCAACATCTTCTTGAGTAAGAAAAAGAACCAACTCCCCCTGGTCGACACCGTGACCGCGCCTCCTGAAACTTCCCCAAAGCCTTTAGATTAAGCGATTCCTTTATCAAGGTCGGTGTTCGTTGACTTCGACCGCCGTTTGTAATAACAGGAAGTCATTTCGCTCCCCTACGAGCCTGTCGGAGAACTCCCGTTGTCGCTGTCTCCGACAGGCTCGCAGGCAAAGACTTTGGAGGAAGGAGACATGCCGTTATGGCCATTGAAGAGGCGGTGCGCCACCATGTGAACCTGGGAAAATCCGAGGGCCCCAATAATGAGGTTCCGTATTCACGTAATGTGAATGTGAACTTGAATTTTTTAACCATCGACGACCTGATCTGTCGGTTCATGTGGAAAAACGGTGTAAAGAAGATTGACCCCAAAAAATACGCGCAAACCGAACGGGAAGAATTCGGTCGGCGGGCCTTGAAAGGGAAGGTCTTTCTGGTACGGGGGGGAATCGATTGTCCGGTCAGCGGTGACGGTCGGATTACCGGTATAGAACGCATCCGTCGGGCGGTTCCCACGCTGAAAGAACTTGCCGGTTATGGGGCCCGGATCGTTGTCCTGGGGCACCAGGGACGGGCGGGGAAAAGCAACTTCATTGAGCTCGAACAACATGCGGCGGCGATCCGGCGCCTACTGAACAAAGAGAGCAAAAAACGGATACCGGTAAAATATCTGGGAAACCTGTGCCAAGAAAAGGTAATGACCAACAAGATACGGGCATTGGCGGACGGCGAGGTGTTGGTGGTCAACAATATTCGATTTCTGGTGGATGAGGTGTTTATTCGTGACAAACCGGGGATGCGGCCCCACGAGGTGAACGAGGGCTCCAGATATGTGTCCGTCCTGGAGCCGTTGATCGACTTTTATGTCAATGATGCATTCAACACCTCCCATCGGAAGCACACCTCCATGATTGGATTTACCAACGTCATCAATTTGGTGGGTCGCCACGCGGAAAATGAAATGCGGGAAAACAAAGCGGTACTCCATACCATCGAATATCCGTTCGTGCCCGTATTTGGGGGAGTAAAAGTTGGAGATTACATGGGGCTGATCAAGAACTCGGTTCTGTCGGACAAGGTGCCGTATGTTCTTTTAGGGGGTGCTCCGGGAATCATTGCCCTGCACAGCAGAGAGATCAGGCCCGGGGAACGGTATGATTTCGGCAACGCCACGGAAACCTTTTTAGAAAAGAATGTGAGTAAGGCGCTGGTGAAGTTCTTTGAAAATCTCTTCGGCTATCCGGAAGCGAAAGATAAACTGGTTGCGCCTACGGATTTTTTGGTCAAATGGGGAGGGGAGGTCATGAACCTGACTTGTGAAGAAATTCATGATCACCCGCAAAAAGATGACTTTCATCTCTGGAGTATCGGTGAGGAGACGACCAGGCGTTTTGTGTCCCATTTACTGGCGGCCAAAACGATTTTCAAGAAAGGGCCGGTGGGAAAGGCGGAAGAGCCGGGATTTGAAAAATCAGAGCGTGCCCTGCTCAATGCCATAATGAAGGCTCAAGCCAGCGGCGCTTACACCATTACGTCCGGTGGAGACAGTACCGAGATCGCCATGCAACTTGGATTTGAAAAGGAGTCCCTGTTTTCCCGATTGAGCGACGCCGGAGGCGCCTTCGTGCATGTGCTGGAGGGCAATCGAATCGCCTGGCCCATGCTTCAACTCAATACCCATTGGAACCTCTTCTACGGCAAGCCGCTTCGGTTCGGCCTACC
>CAZHHS010000046.1:0-9085 GCA_964532395.1 uncultured Desulfobacterales bacterium
GTGGTGGACCCGGTGATGGTGTCCAAGAGCAACGACCGGCTGCTTTCCGAAGAAGCGGTAACGACGATGGTTGAACGCCTGATACCCTTGGCGTTGATCGTGACGCCCAATCTGGCCGAAGCCCGGATTTTGGCCGGCATGGCCATTGATTCCGATGTCGACCTGCAGGATGCGGCCCGGACGATTCATGCCATGGGCACACGATATGTACTCATCAAGGGGGGGCACCGAAACGGTCCCGCCGATGATCTGCTGTTCGACGGAGATACTTTCCACACCTTTGCCAAAGATCGTATCGAAACGACTCATACCCATGGAACCGGTTGCGTTTATTCCGCCGCCATCGCCACCTACCTGGCAATGGGTCTCGAAGTAAAAGCGGCGGTTGACAAGGCCAAAGTCTTTGTTCACGAAGCGATTGAATGTCCATTGCCATTGGGGACAGGCCACGGACCGACCAACGTCTATGCGCCCTTCGTGCGGGAACTCGGCCGGTATTCCGTACTGGAAGCCTTGAAGGCAAACTTAGTTCGTTTGCAAAGCGCCGGGGTGGGCCATCTCATCCCGGAAGTGCAATCCAACTTGGGCTTCGCGTTGGCTCATGCCCGAAACCTCCAAGACGTCGCGGCGTTCCCGGGGCGGTTGGTCCGACTGGGTGAAAACGTGGCATCTGTGTCGGGACCGACCTTCGGCGCATCTCAACACATTACGAGCATCATACTCACCGTGATGGGTTATGATCCGGATATACGCTCTGCAATGAACATTCGCTTCTCTGAGACTCGCATTCAACAGTGCGAGCGCCTGGGATGGGACGTGGCGTCCTTTGACCGGCGTGACGAACCCAAAGAAAAAAAGGACCGGGAAGGCAGTTCTCTGGAATGGGGTACCGCCCAGGTGCTCGCCCGCTTCGGTCCTGGGTCGGGTCAGGTTCCGGATGTCATATTCGACAGGGGAGAGATCGGCAAGGAACCCATGATTCGCATATTGGGCAAAGATCCCGACGAGGTCGTGGACAAGGTCCTTCAGTTGCAAGACACCTAAGAGAAAGCCATTGACACCCATGGGAATAGCCACGGATCGGACAACCGAAAAAAGAGAGCGGCTTTTTCAGATCATACGGGAAGCGGGCCCCATGGTGATAGCTTTTTCCGGGGGTGTGGACAGCTCCCTGTTATTGACCGTGGCCCATGACGCCCTTGGACCGGAGGTGGTTGCGGCAACCGCCGTGTCTGATATACATCCCCGGCGACAAACGGACAGGGCCCGGGCCTGGGTGCAACGGAGAAACATCCCCCATATCTTCTTTTCATCGGGAGAAACGCGTATTCCGGCTTTTGCCGCCAATCAGGCGGATCGCTGCTATCATTGCAAGCTGAATCTGTTTGAGG
This sequence comes from uncultured Desulfobacterales bacterium, assembly GCA_964532395.1. Lineage (GTDB taxonomy): Bacteria > Desulfobacterota > Desulfobacteria > Desulfobacterales. The sequence goes on from CAZHHS010000046.1 coordinate 1,392, forward strand.
CCCTTTGGCAAATCGCCGGGGACCGGAAACTCTCCCAAGTGGCCCATGGCGCCAATGTTGATGATCTCGACGATTTCCGACCGGGCATGCAGGCCGCCCGAAAAATGAATGTGCGCGCCCCCCTTATTGAGGCCGAATTGAGAAAGCAAGACATTCGGTCCCTGGCCAAAGAGATGGGGGTACCTTCGTGGAATCAGCCGGCCACGCCCTGTTTGGCCACTCGGATACCCTATGGCACACCGATCACCGTAGAAAGGCTGAACATGGTCGACCAGGCCGAAAATGTGCTATTCGACATGGGAATTGAGCGATGTCGTGTCCGACATCATGGAACGGTGGCTCGATTGGAGCTGACTGGTGCCGATATGGACCGGATTCTGGAAAACAGGGTAAGGCAACGCATCGTAGCCCGATTGAGAGATATCGGTTTTCATCATGTCACCTTGGATCTCGAACCCCATGTATCCGGCGGGATGAATCGGGTACTGGGGCCGAACGCTCACGCGGAAGTTTAGACGCTAAAAGGAGCCAAGCCGTGAAAGGAATCATACTAGCAGGCGGGTCGGGCACCCGCTTGTACCCGATCACCTGGGTAGTAAGCAAACAGCTTATGCCTGTGTACGACAAACCGATGATTTACTATCCGCTGTCGGTACTCATGCTCGCTCACATTCGAGAGATTCTCATTATTTCCACGCCTGAAGATTTACCTCGTTTCAGGGAGCTCCTGGGGAACGGCTCCCGTCTGGGCCTGTCTCTGTCCTATGCCGAGCAACCCCGCCCGGAAGGCTTGGCACAGGCATTTGTTATCGGAAAGCCCTTCATCGGCACCGATTCCGCGGCACTCGTTTTGGGCGACAATCTCTTTTACGGTCATGGCTTGCCGGAGATCTTGAAACGGTGCGCCCAATTGAAAAAGGGGGGGATAATCTTCGGCTATCCGGTCCAGGACCCCCAACGGTACGGGGTTGTCACGTTTGACCGGAACGGCAAGGTCACCGGAATCGAGGAAAAGCCGGACCGTCCCAAATCCCGATATGCGGTACCGGGCCTTTATTTCTATGACAATGACGTCGTCTCCATAGCCGAAGCGTTGACCCCGTCGTGGCGGGGCGAGCTGGAAATCACGGACCTCAATCTGGAATATCTGCGGCGCCGCCTTCTGTCAGTTGAATTACTCGGCCGGGGATTTGCGTGGCTGGATACAGGCACGCACGAATCCCTGCAGCAAGCCTCTGATTTTGTAAAATCGATCCAACAGCGGCAGGGCCTCAAAATCGCCTGTATCGAAGAAATCGCCTTCCGACTGGGCTTTATTGACGGGGGTCAACTGGAAGCCCTTGCAGCCAAGATGCAAAACAACGATTACGGCCAATACCTTTTGGACGTTTTAAAAAACGGAGATGTGGGAGATGTCTCTGACATTTACTGAAACCCGCCTGCCCGGCGTTATCCTGGTTGCACCGGCCGTGTTCGGCGATGACCGGGGTTTTTTCATGGAGACCTACCACCACCGGAAATATGACGCGGGGGGCATCACGGCCAGATTTGTTCAAGACAACTATTCTCATTCCGCCGGAGGGGTATTAAGAGGTCTCCATTATCAACTCCAACACCCGCAATCCAAGCTGGTCTACGTAATCACCGGAGAAATATTCGATGTGGCGGTCGACATTCGTCAAGGATCGGCCACGTTCGGCCAATGGGTAGGCACCTACCTCTCCGGAGAAAACAAACGGCAGCTCTTTATCCCGGAGGGGTTCGCCCATGGATTCTGTGTCACGAGTGATCAAGCGGATGTCATGTACAAATGTACGGATTTCTACGTGCCCGACGATGACTTCGGCCTCTTATGGTCGGATCCTGGGCTGGCCATCGACTGGCCGGTTGAGACACCGTCTTTGTCGGAAAAAGATCGTCGACACCACCCGTTGGCGGAAATTCCAAAGTCCCAGCTCCCCCTGTGAGAGGAGATTGAACCATGGGCAAAACCTATATTCTGGGCGTGTCGTGCTTTTATCACGACAGCGCAGCTTGTCTGCTTGAGGATGGTCATATCCGGGCCGCCGCCCAGGAAGAACGGTTTACCCGGAAAAAACACGACCCGCGATTTCCCAAACATGCCATCGAATACTGTCTGCAAGAGGGAAATATCGGGGTGAGTGATCTGGCCTACGTCGCATTTTACGATAAACCTCTCCTCACCTTTGAACGACTCCTTCTCACCTACCTGACAGTGGCCCCCAGAGGACTGCGGTCCTGGCTCCAGGCCATGCCCAGGTGGTTGGGGAAACGATTACATGTTCAGCGGGTCATTGAAGAAGAAATCGGCTATGACCAGGAGGTCCTGTTCACCGAGCACCACGAGGCCCATGCGGCCTCTTCCTTTTACCCGTCGCCCTTTTCCGAGGCCGCTATTCTCACCGTCGACGGGGTTGGCGAATGGGCCACGGCCAGTTACGGTACGGGTAACGGTAACGACATCCATCTTTTCAAAGAACTCCATTTTCCCGATTCCTTGGGGTTGCTCTTTTCGGCTTTTACCTATTTTACCGGATTCAAGGTAAACTCCGGGGAATACAAGCTGATGGGACTGGCCCCTTACGGGCGTCCCCGTTACAAGGACCTCATTTACGCCGAGCTGGTGGATGTCAAGGATGACGGTTCATTGCGTTTCAACATGTCCTACTTCGATTTTCTGGCCGGATTACGTATGACCAATAAGCGGATGGAAAAGCTTTTCGGAGGACCGAGAAGAAAACCGGAAAGCGAAATCACCCAAAGAGAGATGGACATCGCCGCCAGCATCCAGTTAGTCATCGAAGAAACCCTGATGAAAATGGCCGGTCACGTGTTTCGAGAGACCCGCCAGCCGTACCTCTGCTTGGCCGGCGGGGTGACCTTGAATTGCGTGGCCAATGGCAGGCTGCTCAGAGAAGGCCCCTTCGACGATCTGTGGATCCAGCCGGCCGCCGGCGATGCCGGTGGCGCTTTGGGTGCCGCGCTCAGCGTTTGGCATCGCCATCTGGACAAGCCCCGTCAGGCCCCCTCCCAGGGGGACCGTCAAGGCGGATCCTATCTTGGCCCCCGTTATTCCAATGACTTCATCGTGGGGTTTTTGGATAAGGCGGGTTACCCTTACCGCCACTTGGACGGTGACGACCGCGCCGCCATCATCGCCCGACATATCGCCGAGGGACGGATTGTGGGCTATATGAGCGGCCGCATGGAATTCGGTCCCCGGGCACTGGGTGCCAGAAGTATCCTGGGGGATGCCAGAAGACGGGACACGCAGCGGGTCATGAATCTCAAGATCAAATACCGCGAATCCTTCAGGCCGTTTGCCCCTTCCGTACTTGAGGAGAAAGCCGGGGAGTACTTTGATCTGGACCGGCCCAGTCCGTACATGCTGTTGGTGGCGCAGGTGCAGGAATCGAGATGTCTGCCCCAGGAACCGGGAAACGATAGGCCGATGCTGGAACGGCTTAACGTCAAGCGGAGCGACATCCCTGCTGTAACCCATCTGGACTATTCCGCCCGCTTACAAACGGTAGGAAAACGATTCAAACCGGACTATTACGACATTATCGCAGCTTTTGAAAAACTCACCGGCTGTGCGGTCATCGTCAACACCAGTTTTAATGTCCGAGGCGAACCGATTGTCTGTACGCCGGAAGATGCCTATCGGTGTTTTATGCGAACCGACATGGACGTGCTGGTCATGGAAAACTGCATTCTCTACAAAGAGGAGCAACCTGCCTGGCAGGAAGCGGAGGGATGGCTGGATGCCTTTGAACTCGATTGAAATCAAGGAAATCAGGAAGTTCGGGCTGATCGCCCTGGTCTTTTTCGGCGCCTTGATGGTTTTGGGCCTGTGGCTGGACCGGCCGGTGCCCACTTACCTGGGTGCAGTTTTGGGCGGACTGGGGCTCGGCCTGGTGATCCTGCCCGGGCCCTTGGGACCCGTCTACAAGCTCTGGTTAACGGTTGGCCACTTTATTGGAAAGGTGGTTACGACGGGCGTTCTTGTGATAGCCTATTACCTGGTAATCACTCCGGCGGCATTACTTAAGCGGATCTTTGGCGGCAGGCCGATCCCGCTTCGCCCGGACAAGCGAAGCACTTCCTATTGGGTGCCCCGGACGGAACCGGCCCAGCCCAGGGAGCGGTTTTCGAAACGGTATTAAGGAGACGGTTTATGGGAAACAAATCCATTATCGTTGAGTTTTGGGAGTTCTTACGTTTAAGAAAGCGCTATTGGTTGCTCCCTATTTTGGTGGCCCTGTTGCTGCTGGGGGGACTCATCGTCTTTACGGAAACAAGCGCTGTCGCACCTTTTATCTATACGCTCTTTTAACGGGTATTCATAAGGAAAACGAAAATGCTCGGACCGACGCCCGGTGCCGGGACTTCGGGTCCCCGTAGAATAGACTGTGCCTCCCAACCCGAATAGACAAGACCTTGACGAGACAGTCCTGGTTGCTGCACTGAAGCGAAAGGATGAGTCGGCCTTTGCCACCTTGGTGCAACACTATCAAAAGCGGCTCTTTGGCATTGCTTACGGTATTACTTTGGATCGGGAAGAGAGCCTGGACATCGTCCAGGAAACCTTTGTGCGGGTATTCCAAAAAATTGATGATTTTCGAGAAGATGCCGGCATTGCCACCTGGCTCTATCGCATCACCGTCAATCTCAGCTTGAACTGGAAACGGCGGTGGAAGCGACGTTTCAGGCGATTTCATGTTTCACTTGATGCCGAGGACACCGCCGAGAGTAAGGCATTGAGGAATGATCGAGACGGACCGGACAAGATTTATCTGGGCGGGGAACTCGAACACCGTTTTCGGCAAGCTTTAACGGAATTACCGGAAAAATTGCGCAGTGCCTTTATACTTAAAGAACTGGAGGGATTGTCGTATGAAGAAATCGGTCGGATTTTGAATGTCAAAAAGGGAACCGTCAGCTCTCGACTGTTCAATGCTCGACAGCGGTTGAAAAATTCCGTAAAACCGTATTTGGCTGGTGGAGAAGGATAGCGTCTGGGTTACAAAGGACGCCGGACGGCAATCGATGGGGGAAAAGGAAACGCTTATGAAACGGCAAATGCTCAGCGGCATATGTGTTGGCCTGTTATTGGCGGCAAGCATGGTTTGTCCTGCGGAAGCCGCGAACAATATTCACGTCGTCGTCAAAACCATACAAGCCTCGGAAGACGGCAAATATCTGGATCCCCAACTTTCTCCACTGATCGAGGAGCTGCAATCGGTCTTTCGATATTCGTCATACAGACTCCTGAGTGAAGACGGGATGAAGCTCAGCAGAAATCAGACCGGCCGTGTCCGTTTACCGGGGGACAGGGTGCTTCGGATCACCCCCAAGGCAACCACCAAAGACCGGGTTGAACTGGAACTGCGTATTTCAAAAGGAAACAAGCAGATTTTTCAGACCGTGGTTCAGTTGCTCAACCAGGGAAGCATTATTGTGGGTGGGCCCCGACATGAAGCGGGAACCTTACTGTTTCGGATTTCAGCATCTTATTGATCCCCGGTAGTCAGAACCAACATTGATCAATTCGTAAAAAGCCCCGCCAAAATCTTTTCAAACAGTCCTTCCTACGTTTTTTTGAGTTTTTTCATTTTATCGGTGTCTAACCCAACAAAGGTCGCAATCAGGAAGGACGGCACTGCTAGATGCAAAAAACGAAAACAGCCTGTGACCCCGCTTTGTTAAGCCGGTTCATGGACGGAGAACTAACGCCGGAAATGCACGCAAGGGTGGTCACCCATCTTCGGGTCTGCCCCGATTGCCGTAAGGCACTGACGGAAAACCAAAGACTTTCGTCTCTGCTCGGAAAGCGAGTGGCCGAAACACTTGAAGCGGTCAACTTTCTGGAAACCGAACAGACGGTTCTGCGTCGCCTACGCGGTACACCTACAGATCGGGGGAACCAACGGCGGCCTTGGCATCGCCTTTTGACGATGGGTATTATGCCGCCCCGTCGGATTTATGCCTCCGTCGTAGCGGCAACCGCAGCGGTAGTTGTGTTCCTGCTGGTGCTCCTGGGACGCCCCACGGCAGTGCCGGGCCCCAGTGCTATTGTCAAGTCTTTTCAGGGCCCTGTCCAGTCCGTGATGATTTTACAAACCCCCAGATCCCACGAAACCATTCTTTGGATTTCCGAAAGGAGTCCGGAGAATCAAAGACAACCCGCTGACAAGGGCCCGTTAGGCCGTCACCGTTCGTCGGGGCACTTGCCGGCCTAATGGAAAAAGAAAGGAAGTAATATAAATACGAACCCGAAAGGATCTGTCCATCTGTCAATCCATCATCTATCCGGGAGGTCAGAAACATGAAGACAAACAAATGGATAACCATGCTGGCGGTAATCATCATACCCTGTGTCATAAGCCAACATGCCTGGGCGGGATCGGAGCAACGCTACAGGTGGGAAGGCGTTGCCATAGGAGTGGGCGCCGCCTTGGTGGGCAGTGCGCTGGCGAATGCTTACTGGGGGTATGGACAGCCTGCGTATACGGGCGGCTACTGCGCACCGACGTCCCGGTATGTGCCCCCACCGGTAAACGTCTACCACCAGACCCGCATTATTTACCATACCAGAGAAATTTATCACACCAGAGAACGGGGGCGGACGGACCGGTACTGCCGGCATCGCCCGAAACCTTGGAAATGCGATAGGCATCATAGAAGCCATCGACCCTGGCGGTAACCCCCACAATGGACGGAGCAATCGACGATCAGGTTATGAGTGCCGTCCATGTAATTCGTTCATGGATGGTACGGGACAAAGAGACGGATAGCGGACCAAAAAAGGAGGTAAAAAAAAGATTATGAAAAAAGGCATTCTGTTACTCACGGTGATTTGCGCCCTGGCCATGACACTGCCGGTTTTGCCAACCCTAGCGGGACAAGCGGTGCCGGACAAGGTAGAGATGAACTCCTCGGTGTATGAAACGCACAGAAAACCGATTGTCACCTTTACCCATAAGAAACACGCCGACGATTACGGCATTGCCTGTTCGGATTGTCACCACGTCTTTGAACAAGGGAAAAACACGTGGCAACAAGGCGACCCCGTCGACGGATGTGATGTCTGTCACAGCAAGGACAAGCCTTCACCGGAGGAGAGAAGAAGCATGAGCGACGCCGAAAAAATGAAGCATTTCCATTATGAAGCCATTCACGAAAATTGCAAGGGCTGCCATAAGACACGCAAGATGGAAGGGAAGCCGACCGGCCCCATATCTTGCAGCAAGTGTCACGTCAAATAGCGGGCAAGACAGGGTAGGCGTCATCATCACACTTGTGGGGCATCACGGAGCGAAACCCCTCCCTGATGCCCCATTTTTCATTATCAAGTTGGGTTTCCCAGGGGGGATTGCAATTCGTCCCAATACCATATATCCTGATCCCGAAAGGAGAGACCCCATTGGTTTTGACTATCGGGAATCAGACAGAAGGGAGGCAAGACGATGAAAAAGGGGGCTACAGCTGTTGTCATTCTAGTTACGGTGTTGGCCGTGGCTTCTTGCGCCGGTCCCACCCATCAGCAACGGGGGATGAAAACCGGGACATTGCTCGGCGCCGCCGGTGGCGCCATTCTGGGACAAGTCATCGGCAAAGATACGGAAGCCACACTGCTTGGCGCCGGTATCGGGGCGGCCGTAGGGGGGTTA
>CAZHHS010000046.1:9185-11819 GCA_964532395.1 uncultured Desulfobacterales bacterium
GGAAAGTAGATGCAAAAGAATAACACCTGTGGGCAGCATAATCCAGAGAGTAGCCCGTATGGTGGATGAACTGAAACTTAGAGACGCCTTCAAGCGGTACACGGCCGATCAGGATAAAACCCTCACTCCCCGGGAAACCGTCGCCCGGTTCAAGAAGCGGGTCGAGGCGGTGGGTTTGGACATCCTCGAGGCGACGGCGCGGATTGACAACGGACGCCTGGGCATTCCGGTCTATTTCAGTGTCTGTGGGAAAGACGCCGCTCACGTGATCGGCACCAAGAAACAAATGGGCAAGGGAAGCACCCCTGAACAGGCCGAAGCCAGTGCGGTCATGGAGCTGGCGGAACGGTTCAGTTTCTTCAGTTTTTCCCAGAATCCGGCCAACTTCCGCATCGCTACGTACGAGGCGGTCGAAGACCACGCCCTGCCTTTCGAAACCATTGCCAGGTCCGTCCATGACGATTCCGAAGACCTGCAGGTAGCCAAAAAGCTCTTTTCTCGGCTTACCCTCAAATGGACGGCCGCTTACAATCTCACCCGGCGAGAAAAGACATTGATTCCCTTTGATTGGTTTTTTGCCATTAACGAATTCAACGGTCCGTCAGCCGGAAACTGCCCGGAAGAGGCCATCAGTCAAGGACTCTGTGAAGTGGTGGAACGGCATGTATCTTCCTTGATAAGCCGCAACCGCCTTGAGACCCCGGCGATAGATCCGGATACCATAACCGACCCGGTGGCTCGGGAAATGATCGGTAAGTATCGTAAAACCGGCATCACGCTATATATCAACGATTACTCCCTGAACATGGGAATTCCGACCGTCGGGGTCCTCGCCTATGACCCGGTGACGTTCCCCGAGATGAGTGAAATCGTCTGGACAGCGGGGACCACGCCCACCCCCCACACGGCCCTAAACCGCGCCTTGACGGAAGTGGCACAATTGGCGGGAGATTTTAACACGGCCGCAAACTATGTAGCCAGCGGCTTGCCCAAACTGGAAAATCTAGCGGACACGACGTTCATCAGCGCATCCAACCGTATGGTCGACATCTCCCGGCTGCCGGACCTGGGCAATCACAATATCAAGGTCGAACTGGAAAACTGTGTCGCCGCTTTGGCCGGCAGAGATATGGACGTCATCGTCGTGGACGTTGCTCACCAACAACTCCGGATTCCCGCTTTTTATACCATCATACCGGGAGCCCACTTCCGGGAGCGGGCTGCCGGAACCAGTGTAGGAATGTTTTCGGCAAAGCTGGTAACGCAAAATACCGCCCCGGAGCACGCCATTCGGGAGCTGTCATGGGCGGATACCGTAATGCCCGGAAAATATTACATCAAATTCTTTTTGGGATCCTGCCACTTATCGGCAAACCGGCCATCTGAAGGCCTCAGGTATCTGGAACAGGCCCTTGCCCTTGAGCCGGAACCGGAAGATGTAACCAGCATATATACTTATATGGCTTTATGTTTGAGGGATATGGGCGAATACGGCAAGGCAATTCAGCAGCTCAAGGAAGCGGAAAAATACGACGCCAACCGAACAGAAGTCTACAATCTACTGGGGTATTGTTATTTTGAAATGAAAGAACACGAGGCCGCTATTGACTGCTTTAATAAGGTCCTGGCCATTGATCCCGGCTCGGCCGTGGACTATGCCAATATTGCCTCGAATTATCGGGAAATGGGGGAAACGAAGTTGGCCATCGAATATTACGAATTGGCGCTCCGAATCGATCCGTCCATAGAATTTGCCCGGGACAATCTGGAAAAACTTACCAACCGGACTAAAAAGGACAAACAATCCCAACCCGACGTCGAAACCGCTCCCCGCCGAACCTAGGGTTCCGACGCCTCGATAACGACTTTATGGTCGACGAGGGCAAGACGGGCGATCTTGCCCTTTATGAACTTCTGTTCTCCGAATATACTGGTCAGCCGGAGCTTGTCCTCGTCCCGCTCAACGGTATCAAGTGACTCCAGGAACAATTCCTCCTTGCCATCTTTCAACAAATATGCGTTCGCTTCACACATGGCATTTACCCCCTCAGGGAAAAGACCGACAAGGCACCGGACAAATAGTTCAAGCGATTACCCGCGAAAGAGAACTCAATCTCCGCCCGTCCGGAAAGGACATCTTCGCCCACAGGGCATCAAAATCTTCTACGCGTTGGGTGTTTAGTCCTTGTCATGAACATGCCCGCTGCTCACCGGATCACTCGAATGGTCGTGGGCATGATGGTCATGGTGATGATCATGGTCATGCTGATGGTCGTGGCCATGCTGATGATCATGACGGTTTTCATTCAAAAAAGCAAATTTCTTGTACTTGTTGGTACTTTTCCCGCCGGAACAACACTCACACATTTGGACCTCCTTACCGGTCCCTCAAGTCTATATCTCAGGCGTATACCCATGCCTGAATATAGGAACCGGATCAATGGGTGTCAATTGAAAAAAACGATGAATAAGCGTTAGAGATGAAAGAAGTGTGCCAAGAAAGACGTGGATAGCATGCCGCCTGAATAATCAATCCTTACGACCCCTTGGCCCCTTGCTTCCACCCACCCGAGAAAAAACAATTAGGAAAAAGAATGCCATCTTCCATCCCAATGGACAACTATTTTCCCTTAT
>CAZHHS010000047.1:0-11780 GCA_964532395.1 uncultured Desulfobacterales bacterium
CGCTTCAAATTTCAAGCCACCTAAAACTCGGCCCCAAGAGACCCTAAATTCCGTTTTCGGGTCTATGAGGATAATGGACGTAATGCGGTTGCGAAGTAAACCCTGGTTTTGGGTGGTGTTGTGTCTGTTGGTCGCCGGTTTTGCCGGTTGTGTCTTCCAAGAGGAAGGTCCAATAACGGCCGAACGGGCTCTGGTTCGGCTTCGCCCTTCCCAATATCCGGACTTTTCGGACGACATGACCTACGAGTCCTTAAAACCGGCCCTGGATCAAAGCCTGACCTACCTTCGTCGCCTCGACCCGGCTGTGGAGTTTCGATTCGGGCCGGACACCTACACGGCCGGGCACCTGATTGACTCGATAGTCGATTTTTCCCGCCTCATTGACCGGCAGATATCCGATGAAACACTCGCGCGAGTGATTCGCGATGATTACCGGGTGTACAGGTCCGTCGGGCATGATGGGGACGGGGAAGTCCTTTTTACAGGGTACTACGAGCCGGTTCTTAAGGGTAGCCTGGCTCCGTCTCCTCAATTTCCCTATCCGATATATCGGTGTCCCGATGATTTGGTAACCGTTGATTTGGGGCTGTTTGATTCCAAGTACGGATCTGACCGTTTGGTGGGCCGGAAAAGTGGACAGACGGTGGTCCCTTACTTTGACCGGGAAGCCATTGATTCGGCACGACGATTAGACAAGAGGGGGGACGAGCTTGTCTGGATCTCCAGTCGGATCGATGTATTCTTCCTTCAGATACAAGGCTCCGGACGCGTGGTGCTGGAAGATGGTACGGTTTTACATGTCAATTATGCCTGTGGTAACGGGCGGCCCTATCGAAGTATCGGGAAGCTGTTGATCGAAGAGGGAAAGATTGCCCGGGAAGATATGTCTGCACAGCGCATACGGGCTTACCTGGAAAGCCATCCGGAAGAAATGGAGCGGATTCTAAACCACAATCCCAGCTATGTCTTCTTTCGGTTGGTGGATGCCGGTCCGTTGGGGGCTTTGGAGGTTCCCTTGACCGGTGGGCGTTGTATCGCCACCGATCTGGACCTGTTTCCTCCGGCGGCTCTGGCGTTCATTGAAAGTGAAAAGCCGGTGACGGCGGCGGATGATGTCGTCGATTCGTGGCGCCCGTTCACCCGTTTTGTCTTGAATCAGGACAGGGGTGGGGCGATTCGAGGCGCCGGACGGGTAGACCTGTTCTGGGGAAACGGTGTGTATGCCCGGACGGCGGCCGGTCATATGCAGCAAGAAGGGCGGCTTTATTTCATTGTAAAAAAGGAGAATCGGAACTAATGGTTCGGTTTCCGGTGAATATCGGAATGCCGGCACCGAACCGGAAAGAGGTGGGCTACCTATGGGAATACTATCGACGTCCGTATCGGTGACACGATACCGGGTGGATGGCAAGCTTGAGCAACCGATCATCGAAACGGCGTCCGAACGGCTGAAACGGTATGCCATCTCTGAAATGGCGGACGAGGCGTCAGAGAAACTGGCGGGGTGGACGTCTTTCGATGCCCCTTTTCAACCCAATTTCGATGGATCGTCTTTTGTTATCGGCGAATACTTGGTCTTTGCCTTACGAATCGACAAGAAGAACCTGCCGCCGAAAACCGTCAAAAAATATTGTGCGATTGAAGAAGCCAAACGCCTCAATGAGAGCGGCCGGGAATATCTGTCACGGCAAGAAAGGGAAATGATCGAAGATCAGGTGGTAAATACGCTCATGATGCGGGTTCCCGCAGTACCCAATGTCTATGATTTGGTCTGGAACTACGAGCGGTCCACCGTATGGTTTTTTACCACCCTCAAGGCTGCCAACGAGGAATTGGAAACACTGTTTCTGAAAAGCTTCAAGGTGCCGCTGGTGAGGCTCTTTCCGTATACCTTGGCAGACTTGGAACTCGGGCTGTCCGACACGGACCGAGACATATTACACAACCTGAACGCCACCAGCTTTTCGGAGTAACTCATGCTTGATGTGTCCGTTTCCTACAATCGATACAAGTTCATCGGTCGGGAGTTTTTGACGTGGTTGTGGTTTGCCGTCGATACCGATCACCAAGGCCTGGAAGGTCTCTTTGAGGATCCGACATCAGTGGATGTCGGCAATCGTATGGTCCTTGAGAATCGGCAGCGAGAGGCCGTGGAGACCGTTACCATCAAGGGAGACGACGCCGGTCTTGAAGAAGGTCGCCTCGCATTGAGAAAAGGGGCGGCGGTGACGGAGATCAATATCGTGTGCCGACGGGGAGAACAACAGTGGCAGCTCACGTTAAAGGGGGAAAGCCTTCACATGACGAGCCTCCGGTGCCCTCCTACGGGCGCCGTGGAAACCAAGGCCGATCTGGAAGGGGCCGTGCTGGAGAAGGTATATCTGTGTGACACGGTGATTCAGATTGTCGACGCCCTTTTTAAGGCCTTTATGAAGATACGACTTTCCGAGGATTGGCAAAACCGGGTGGTCCCACGGATAAAGCAGTGGATTTTCGCCTAGAAGCCTGTGCGAAAACTTTCAGGAGAGTTACTACGAGGAGCGGGAACCTTCCGCGTCGGGTTTGAAGAATCCCCCCCGGTTTCTGTATAGCGGGCGAGTGCGATATGTATGGTTTTTACGGCCGAATTCTGGTCGTCGATCTTACGGCCGAACGATTTTCCATAGAAACCGTGGATGATGCCATCCTCGGTGCGTTCCTGGGAGGCAAAGGCCTGGGGTCCCATCTCCTCTGGACGCGGAACCCACCTCAAGTCGATCCCTTCAGTCCCGACAATCATGTCATTTTGGCCACCGGGCCCCTTTGCGGCAGTCTGGTGTGGGGCGGATCTCGGTACGGCGTTTTTTCCAAGTCGCCGCAGACGGGGTTTTATGCCGAATCGTACGCCGGCGGTCGCGTTCCCGAGGCCATAGACGCCGCCGGATATGATGCCGTGGTCATCCATGGACAAACTAATGTCCCGACGGTTTTGGCGGTCGACCCTGACGGGGTGACGTTTCATCAGGCCGATAAGCTCTGGGGCATGGATACACACCAGACGGAAAAAGCGGTTCTGAAACGCTTTTCAGTGGCGGGGAAGGGCCGGGTGAAAACAGGGGCGTTGGTCATCGGTCCGGCCGGCGAAAACAAGGTCTGTTTTTCGGTCATCGAAAACGATTACTGGCGGTCTGCCGGTCGAACGGGGATCGGGGCGGTGTTGGGAAGCAAGCAGATAAAAGCTATCGTGTTTCGGGGAGACCGACGGCGGATCCCCGCGGACGGAACCGGCGTTCGTACCTTTGCCAAGGCCATGGCCCGGGCGGGTAAAAACGACGCTCAGGTGGCCGCCTACAAAAACAAGGGTACGGCCATGATGGTCAAGATCATGAATGAGGCGGGTGGTTTCCCCACCCGATATTGGTCCGAAGGTACCTACGACCGGTGGGAAGCGATCGGCAGCGACGCGCTTCATGAGCGCTGTCATGTCAAACCCCGGGCGTGCCTGAAGTGCTTCATGGCCTGTGGCCGGTTGACCACCGTACGACATGGGCGCCATGCGGGCCTGAAATTGGAAGGTCCCGAATATGAAACCATATATGCCTTCGGCGGGCTGTGTGCCATCGATCGTATAGAGGAGATTGTCTACCTGAACGACCTTTGCGACCGCTTGGGCATGGACACGATTACGGCGGGAAATCTATGCGGCCTGGCCATCGAGGCCACCCGTCGGGGGAAAATCTCCGGGGATCTTGATTACGGTCACGTGGACGCCATTGCCGCACTTCTCTCGGATATCGCCTATCGAAAAGGTGTGGGGAAAGTCCTGGCTCGGGGTATCCGGTCCGCCGCTGTCGAATGGGGCCTCGAAGACGTGGCGGTTCACGTGAAGGGTCTGGAGCCGGCGGGGTATGATCCCCGTCTGCTCAAAGGGGTCGGCCTGGGATATGCCACCGCGGGTCGGGGGGCGTGTCATCTTAGAGCCACGTTTTACAAGCCCGAGCTCTCAGGGATGATCGATCGGGAGACCACCGATGGTAAAGCGGCGCTCTATATCGATTTCGAGGATCGCCTCACCCTGTTTGACACCCTGATTCTGTGCCGGTTTTACAGGGACCTCTACCCCTGGGAAACCCTGGCTGAGATTTTGGCTTACGCTACGGGATGTCGGCTTGAAAGGGCCAAGCTTAAGGCCGTCGGTTCCCGGATCTGTGATACGGTGAGACGGTTCAACATCCGGGAGGGGCTGACGGCCCAAGACGACAGGCTTCCGAAGCGGATCCATCGGGAGGCCTTGAAGGGGGGGCACCGGATTACCGAAAGGCAATTGCAGCGCATGCTGTCGGATTATTACCGCTTGCGGGGGTGGAGCCGCGACGGATGCCCCCCATAAGCGGGCGTGCGTGGAGGATCAGTCGATGGTCCGTGATGGTTTGTGACGATCCAACAGCGTGCCAATCTTTTGAGACAGTTCTTGAATCGAAAAGGGCCTTTCGATAAAGGCGTTTCTGCTGTCGGTCAGGACCTGCCGTGTTTCTTTATCTATGCCGTATCCGTTTGAAATCAGCACCGCCACATGGGGATCGAGACGTCTCAACTGGCGATAAATGCTTACCGTACCCGCCGGTTCGGGGGTGACCAGCCCCAACATGACCAAAGCAATATCGGCTTTCTTTTTCCGGTAGGTCCGTAGGATTTCTTCCCCGGTCCGGGCCGTTAGTACCTGATATCCCGTGGCCTGTAACATCTGTTTCCCAATGCCCAGGAACATATCGTCGCCGTCAGCCAAAAGGATCCAGTCGGTTGCCTTGTCGGCCCGGGGGGGCGTCGAGGATGCCGAGGGAGCGGGAGGGGACGCCTTTTTGGTTGTGGGGCGTTTCTTGCCGATAGCCGGCAGTGAGGGCGTCGCGTTGGCCAGCGCGATCCCCCTTTGGGCCATCTGTTCTATGCGGGAAAGATGGGCGGCGTAAGGATGATCTGAATTGATGGTGGTCATCATCAACGACACCGTGGCCTGAATGCGGGTGAAGAGTTCCCTCTTCTGTCGATTGGCGGAGGCGTGCGCCCGAACATAGTCTGCCAGCATTTTAGGTGTCAAACGGTCCGTACCATTTCCCATGTTCGGTGGACTCCTGTGAAATTCGTTTACCCGCGAAGCCACATCATGATAACGAGACAGTTTGTTACCTTTTATCCCTTGCTGTCAATCTATTTTGTGCTATAGGCAAGGCTGGCCTCTCCGGCAGCCTCCCGGTGCCGGGGAATCCGCGCAAGACAAGATGGAGGAATGAATGGAAAAGCTTATTGTGGAGGGCGGACATCGTTTGGAAGGAACTGTTGTCATCAGTGGTGCCAAGAACGCCGCCCTTCCAATCTTAGCCTCAAGCTTGCTTACCACGGGCGGCAATGTCTATTATAATGTTCCGGATCTCAGAGATGTCCGAACCATCCAACGCCTTCTCGTCGACCTGGGGGCTACGGTGGAGACTTCGGGAGAAGCCGTTCAGATCCGTGCGGACGTGATCAGCAATTTCGAGGCCTCGTATGAATTGGTCAAGACCATGCGGGCTTCGGTGTTGGTCCTGGGGCCGTTGATTGCTCGGTCGGGACGGGCCAAGGTGTCCTTGCCCGGTGGGTGCGCCATCGGGGCACGGCCTATCGATTTGCACCTAAAAGGTTTGGAGCGCATGGGGGCGACGGTAACCCTGGAACATGGATACATCGATGCCCGGGCGGATCGTCTTTCCGGGGCGGACATCTATTTCGATCTGGTGACGGTTACCGGAACGGAAAACCTGATGATGGCGGCCACGCTGGCGAACGGTCAAACCACACTCAGAAACGCCGCTCGAGAGCCGGAAATCATTGCTTTGGCGGAGACGTTGAACCAGATGGGGGCTCGAATCACCGGGGCGGGAACCCCGCAAATTACCATCCGAGGCGTCGATGAGCTTAAGCCGGCCTCGGTGACGATCATACCGGACCGGATCGAAACCGGAACGTTCATCATTGCCGCAGCGGTAACCGGCGGCGATGTGAAGATTGTCGGATGTGAGCCTGCGCACATGGAGGCGGTCATTCACAAGATCAGACAGGCCGGGGTTCATGTGGAACGGGAGGCGGGCGGCCTCCGCGTGGTCGGGAATGGACAGATAAAGAGTGTCGATGTAAAGACCCTCCCCTACCCGGGCTTCCCGACGGACATGCAGGCCCAGTTTATGGTGCTCATGTGTTTTGCCAACGGGTTGAGTGTGGTTTCCGAGTCGATTTTTGAGAATCGGTTTATCCACGTCAGCGAGCTTCGCCGCATGGGGGCGAGTATAAAGGTCTCCGGGAATACGGCGGTGGTGCAAGGGGGCAGCAGTCTGACCGGAGCGCCGGTTATGGCCACCGATCTACGGGCCAGTGCCTCCCTCATACTTGCCGGGTTGGCGGCAACGGGGACGACGGAAATTTCGAGAATATATCACATTGATCGCGGGTATGAACGAATTGCCAAAAAGATGGCCGGGCTGGGCGCTCGTCTCTGGCGGGTTCGGGAGTAAAGCCGCGGATGGGTGAACGGCAAACAGTACAGAGAGGATAGCGCATGGCGTCAGACGTGGATGATATCACCATACAGTACGAAGAAGATGGGGTGGTTATTGTAAAGGAACTCGATAAAGTCGTACTCTCCAAGGGGGCGTGGGCGACGATCATCTTCCGGTATCAGCAATGGGAGCGGGGGAAAGAGGCCTATAGTCCGGATCGATTTACTATTCGCCGGTACCGGAAGATGGGTGGCGAGTACAAGCAGCAGTCGAAGTTTAATATTTCCAGTGCCGCCCAGGCGGTGAAATTGATTGAGGCACTTGACAAGTGGGTGGCCGCCGATAGGCAACGCCCATAGGATTTCGACGGTGGGGCGGGAGGAGAAGGCGGCAATATCCGTTCAAAAGGGACCGGTGAGGGGATGACTCCGGAAGACGAGAAGACGATTACCCAATGGAACGACGAACTGGGGGGTGAGGTAACCGTCACCCTGCGATTAACCGATGACGACAGGGCTTCAGACATCGAATCCTTTTGCCGGGCCATGGCTCGGCTGGCGCCGCATCTCGAGTTGATGCAAGAGGAGGGAGAATCGGAAGACCTTCCGGCCATAGAGGTCGGGGATCAGGCGGTCCTATATCACGCGGTTCCCTCCGGAACCAAACTCTTGCCCTTTTTAGAAAGTATCCGCCGGCTGAGCGGAGCCGGATCGGCAGGGAAAGACCAGCCCTCGCCGGTGGATGACCATACGTCCGACCGGCTGAAAGCCTTGGAAGTGCCCGCTTTCTTGCGGCTCTTCGTGGCTCCCAATTGTCCGTTTTGTCCCGTGGTGACCCGGCAGGTGGTCTCTCTGGCGGCAGCCAGTCCCCTGGTGCGGGTTTCCATTATCGATGGAACCCTTTTTTCTGAGGTGGCGGAATCGGAAGGGGTTCGTTCCGCTCCCACGTTGTTATTGGACACGGGTTTCCGGTGGACCGGTCAAGTGAATCTGGCCGAAGTCATAGAAGCCATGACCCAGCGGGATCCGGCTGAACTGAGTGCCGATGTCCTGGAAAACATGCTGAAAGCCGGCAACGGGTCGGAACTCATCGACATGATGCTGGCCCGTGAGATGATCTTCCCGGGCCTTATCGACCTCCTTACACGGGATAAGATTTTTGTGCGGGTCGGGGCAATGATGGTGATGGAAGAAGTCGCCCACAGGCGAAAGGAAATTGCCGCTCAAATGGCGGAACCGTTGTGGAATCGATTTTTCGAGGCCGGCGATGCGGTTCAGGGGGATATTCTTCACGTGTTGGGTGAAATCGGCGATGAAAGGCTATTGTCCCGGCTGGAGCGGATCCTTGCCGGTGACTATGATAAAGAGGTTAAGGAAGCCGCCCGGGAGGCCATAGAAAAGATCACGTCCCGATAAGTCGTATCGGATCAATCTATACATTTCCCGTGTGGCTATAGATATTTCATATTTGATTGTCCGGTATCAATGCGTCATCGTTAGAGATAGACTCGACGGGTAATCGGGTCGGGTGTTAAAAGGGCAGTCGAGGAAGGTATGTTTCGTATGGCGAAAGATCCAGTGCGTTTAACCGAAACCGTCCGGGCATCGGGTTGAGCGGCCAAGCTCAGTCCGGGGGACCTGGAAGAGGTAATGAAGGATCTGGCGCTCGGAAGTCATCCCAATCTGATTGTGGGAATGGAGACGTGCGACGATGCCGGTGTTTATAAGATTCGTGATGACCTGGCCCTGGTGCAGACGATCGATTTCTTTACGCCGATCGTTGACGATCCCTATGAATTTGGCCGGATCGCTGCGGCCAATGCGTTGAGTGATGTCTATGCCATGGGGGGACGTCCGGTAACCGCGATGAATATTGTTTGTTTTCCCATATCGGACATGTCGAAGGACATCTTGCGGGAGATCCTTCGGGGTGGTTTGGCAAAGGTCCGCGAAGCGGATGCGGTACTCGTGGGCGGGCATAGTGTGGACGATCAGGAGTTGAAATACGGCTTATCGATAACCGGCGTAGTTGATCCCGACAAGGTATTGACCAATTTTCATTATACCGAGGGGGATCGGTTGATCTTGACCAAGCCCATCGGAACCGGCGTTATCGCCACAGCGGTGAAAGGAAACATGGCCAGTGCGGACGCCCTCAACATCCTGATTCAAGTGACATCTGCCCTCAACCGAACTGCGGCAGAGGTTATGGCGAATTATGACGTCCATGCCTGCACCGACATCACGGGATTCGGGCTGGGGGGGCACATACTGGAGATGGCCCGCGGCGGAAAAGGCGAAATCGCTCTGTCCGCGGATCGGATTCCCTTCATCCCCGAGGCCAGAGAGTATGCCTCGATCGGTCTCATCCCCGCCGGAAGCTACGCCACAAAGCACTTTTGCGAACAGCTCGTGGATATCGCCCCTCACGTGGAGACCTCAACCCTGGATCTGGTTTTTGATCCGCAGACCTCCGGTGGATTGCTTATGGCCGTGGCTTACGACCAGGCCGAAGATTGCCTTCAAGAATTAAGGGGCCAAGGGATCGATTCCGCGGCGATTATCGGCGAAGTCGTTGGGAGCCATCCCACAGGAAGGCTTCGTATCGCCTGATCGGTAGTACCATGACCCGGTTGGTGTTGACATCCCTGTCTATTCGTTCCTATACTCACACCATTTTTCATCAACATCCCTTACAACTGTATCGGCATCGGGTTGCTTCTGAAATGGGGTAAGATGCGGTCAAGGAGGGCCCGAGTATCCGTCGGGCGTGTATGTCCGACGAAGCCGCTGTCCCGTTCAAAAGGAAAGGAGCATGAGATGGAAAGACGAGAATTTTTGAAGGTATCGGCAGGCGCCGGTGCGGCGGCGCTTTTTTACCTGACCGGTTTCGGCTGTTCGTCCCGCACGGGAGAGGCCCGTTTTGGGCTGCCGGATCTGCCATATCCGGCAGACGCCCTTGAGCCGCACATATCCGAACGGACCGTTCGGCTTCATTATGGAAAGCACCATGCCGGATATGTGGCGAAAACGAGAAAAGGTGTCAAGGGGACCGGATACGGGTCGATGGACCTGACTGAGATCATACGCCGCGCACGCGGCAAGTCGGAAGCGACGGCCTTGTACAACAATGCCGCCCAGGCGTTTAATCACAACTTCTATTGGCATAGCCTGACCCCCGAAGGGGGGGGCGGCAAACCCACCGGAGTCATGAACGCATTGTTGGACAGAACTTTTGGAAGCTATGAAGGTTTCCGCCGTGCTTTCTTAAGCCGGGCCGGCTCTCAGTTTGGGAGCGGTTGGATCTGGTTGGTTCAAGAGGAAGATCAGGTCAAAATAACGGCCACCGCCAATGCCGATACCCCCGCAGCCTATGGGGAGGTTCCCTTACTTACGGTTGACCTCTGGGAACACGCTTACTATCTCGATTATCAAAACCGGCGGGCTGATTATGTAACGGCGTGCCTGGACCATTTACTCAACTGGAATTTTGCTGAAAAAAATCTCATCGGTTCACCCGGCTCGGTTACTGCAGCGTGATCGAACAGATGGAGATGGACCTCCCATGGCAACCTTTGATCTCGAAGAGACGATTACCGATAACAGAAATCTGAAGCGAATCTTAGATAACCTGCCGCTGGGGATCATTGCCCACGACACCCGGCGGTGTATCGTCTTTTTCAATCGTGTTGCCGAGAAAATAACCGGTTACACCAAGGCGGAAGTTGAAGGGAAAGATTGTCACGAGGCATTCGGACGTCCCTTCTGTGGGTCCCGGTGTGCGTTCTGTGGACAGCCTCCTGCCCACCTCGAATATTGCGAATATCCCACCACCATAACCAATAAGAAAGGTGAGGTGCGTCGAATCGAGATGTTCATTACAGGGATGACGGATAGCGTCGGAACCCTCGTGGGTGTACTCGCCTCTTTTCGAGATGTAACGGATCTGACGGGGTTGAGAATCCAAACCGGGGATCTGCAGGGTTTTGCCGGCATCGTCGGCCATCATCCGCGGATGCGCAAGATCTATGAGCAGATTCTCGAAATGGCTGGTAACGACTATCCGGCGCACATCAGCGGCGAGACGGGGACCGGTAAGGAATTGGTGGCCAACGCCATCCACAATGAGAGTCGTCGGGGGGGCGGTCCCTTTGTGCCGGTCAACTGCGCGGCGATTCCGGAGGGAACCCTGGAAAGTGAGCTGTTTGGTCACGTAAAGGGGGCCTTTACAGGGGCCTTGCGGGATAAAAAGGGTCGTTTCGAACTGGCTGACGGGGGGACCTTGTTCCTCGATGAAGTGTCCGACCTGTCCATGCCGGTGCAGGCCAAGTTACTGCGTGTTTTACAGGAAGGCCGATTTGAGCGCGTGGGGGCGGAAAAAGCGACCACCGCAGATGTTCGGATCGTCAGTGCCACCAACCGTGACTTGAAGGGAGAGGTTGAGCGGGGTAAGTTCAGGCAGGATCTTTATTACCGTGTCAACGTCGTGCCTATCCACGTTCCGCCGCTTCGAAAACGGAAAGAAGATATTCCCCTCCTTGTCGATCACTTCCTGGCACAGGCCGGAGAAGAAGGGCAACAGGTGGGGCCGGGGGTGTCCAGGCAGGCCATGATGGTTATGCAAAGCTATCCGTGGCCGGGGAACGTGAGAGAACTGCAAAGTGCGGTCCGATTCGCCCTGGTTCGTTCTAAAGGACAAATGATCCGGCCGGACCACCTGCCTCAGGAGTTGGTAAAATGGCAACTCATGGGGGAAAGCGGCGGAACGACTGATGGGGCCGGGGACTCAGCGGAAACGGGATCGTCCAAACGGGGGCCGGTCAAGAAACTTAACGGAGAAGCCGTACGTGCCGCACTGGAGAAAGCCGGGGGAAATAAGGCCAAGGCGGCGAGGATCCTTGGGGTGGGCAGAGCGACACTGTATCGGTTTCTTTCAGGTTAGTACCTATTTCACTTTGGCGGTTGCACGTTTCCCGCATCTATTCGCAATTAGGCAAACCCCTTGTGAGGCTTGGGGTGCTTACCTTTCCGAACTACCTCATTTCATTGTTCGATTTTCGTGCAAGGAAAGGTGTTACATGTCTTTTGTCGGGCAATCTAAAATCTCGAACGCAGAGGTTAAGAATAGATGTAGCGAAGGACGTGGCCACAGCACGAAGGTCAAGAACTCAAAGGCATGTCGATTACCATCTGATACTTAGGGCTCGCGCAAAAATAACTTCACATTTTGCCATCTCGGCTTCCGCCCGTCTTTGCCCGATACCTCACTCACAAA
>CAZHHS010000048.1:0-11568 GCA_964532395.1 uncultured Desulfobacterales bacterium
CGTCCTGAACCTTATGCAACACCACAATCAACCAAGTTCGTTGCTGACAGGAAGCTGCGGGGTGGCTTAACCCAGCTTTTCAGGAAGTAAGGATCCGACGCGAATATGTCCCTGAGCGAGAATACCGAGCAGGACGGCCATCCGGCTACGGTTGAAAACGGAGACGAACTCTTTCATGTGGCCGTAAGCCAAATCGCCTCAAAGGCGCTGGCCGACGGGCGAACCGGCAGGGGAGCGAGACGGTTTGTGTTGCGGTCTTTAGCCTTTGGCGATCAGGTGATCGCGGAATACGAGGCCAAGGCCCCGGTGGAAGAGAAAATCGCTTGCCGTGCCGGGTGTGCCTATTGTTGTCATTACGAAGTCATTCTGAGTCCTGCCGAGGCCGTGTTGATCGGTCACCACGCCAAGCATTCATTCAGCGAAACCGAGGCGGTGAGACTGCTGGAGCGAACCGACCGGATCTTGAACCTGAGAGACGGAAAATCGGTGTCACAAAGAGCCGGGGTTCTCCAAGAAACCCCCTGTGTTTTTCTGGAAGATAACCGGTGCAGTGTCTATGAAGTGCGTCCCTTGATTTGCAGGGCCCTTCATTCCCTGGACAGGCAGGGATGCAAAGAAGCCGTGAGGGCCAGGCGGTCCAAGGTGGCTTTTGTGGGATATTCCCATCGATATTATGTCTTTCAGGCGGTTAGATCGGCGTTGCAGCGGACCTGTGCGGAAATGGGGTGTCAAACCCGGGAAATGACCATCGCCAGGGCACTGGTCGACTACTTCGACCATCCGGAACCCTCCGATGCCTGGATTCAAGGGGGAGATGTGTTTACGGGTTTGCAGGAAGAGAAATGAGTTCCCTCCTTCGATCCCGATTCCGATAGCGACCCCGAGCCCCGACGGGTTCGGTTTGGGGCCTTCTTTTAGCCGCATTGTTAGGGTCTAATACGTGCCGAGTACCCGCAGATAGTCCGTTGTTTCCTCCAGGGCGTCCAATACGGGTTTAAAGGTTTCCGCCAGCGCGTCGGCTTCCACATCCACGTAGAACATATATTCCCACGGTTTTCCGTGAATCGGTCTGGATTCGAGTTTGACCAGGTTAATATGGTGTTTCGCGAATATCTTGAGTGTCTCGAATAGGGCGCCCGGACGATTTCCCGCTGAATAGATGAGCGACGACTTGGTCTTGGGTCCCTCTTCCAACGGTTCGTTTGCAATGATGACGAAACGGGTGTAATTTCTCGGGTTGGTTTCAATCCCCTCTTCGATCACGGTCATCCCGTTCATGTCTGCGGCCTCCTTGCTGGCGATGGCCGCGTTGTGAAGACTGTTCTCTTTCTTTACGTCCGCAATGGCCGCACCGGTGTCTTTTGAGGAGAAGAGTTCCCAGTCCGCGTGTTGTTCCAAAAAGTTTCGGCACTGCTGAAACACCTGGGGATGGGAATAGACCCGTTGGATCTCTTCGAGTGTGGCCCCCGGCAGGCCGACCAGGTTGTGTATGATGCGCAAGGTGATTTCTCCGATGATCTTCAGATCATATTCCAAGAGCAGATCGTAGTTTTCGTGGACGCTTCCCGCGAGTGAGTTTTCCAGGGGGACCACACCGAAATCGGTTTCCCCCCCGTTTATGGCTTCAAAGATGGCCCTGAACGAATGCATGGATACCGGCTCGACCTGGGATCCGAAATATTGTGTGCACGCCTTGTGACTAAAGGTACCCATTTCTCCCAGAAAACCCGCCTTTTCCGTTCCCTTGCCATTGGTTTTCTTGCGGTGATCCACTGCCTTGGCTTTATCCAGGTAAGCGAAGTCGAGCTGTTTGCCCACCACGGGGGCGATGACATAGATGTTTCGCATCAGGCGGCCGAACTGCTTGGGGTAGAGGCTCTGGGCCCCGTCGGAAAGGGCTCGATCCGGATCATGGTGAACCTCTATCATCAGCCCGTCCGCGCCGGCGGCGATGGCGGCCCGGGCCATCGGGCTGACCTTTTCCCGGATGCCTGTGGCATGGCTCGGATCAATCACCACCGGCAGATGGGTCAGGGCTTTGATTACCGGGATGGCCGACAGGTCCAACGTGTTTCGGGTATACGGTTCGAAGGTGCGAATGCCCCGCTCGCAGAGGATCACCTTGTCGTTTCCTTCCGAGAGGATGTATTCCGCCGACATCAGCCACTCCTCGATCGTGGCGGAAAGTCCCCGTTTCAACACGACCGGTTTACCCAGGCGCCCGACACATTTCAGGAGTTCGAAGTTTTGCATGTTGCGGGCACCGATCTGTACCACGTCGACATATTTCATCATCATGTCCGCCTGAGACGGAGAGGTGATTTCCGTGACCACGCCCATGCCGGTCTGTTCCCGCACCTCGGCCAGGATCTTGAGGCCTTCTTCCCCTAAGCCCTGGAAGGAGTAGGGTGAACTTCGGGGCTTGAACGCCCCGCCCCGAAAGAGGACCGCACCGTATTTCTTGACTTCCCGGGCGACGGTGAGCGCCTGATCCCGGTTTTCCACCGCACAGGGCCCCGCGATGACCACAATGCGTTCTCCCCCCAGCGCCACGTCGCCCACATTGACCACGGTATCTTGGGCGTGCATCTGCCGGCTCACCAGTTTGAATGAGGTGGCGATGGGAATGACCTTTTCCACTCCGGGCAGGTCTTCGAAAAATGCGGTGTCGTAACCGGCGTTTCCCGTGGCCCCGATGACCGATTGTCCCGACTCGGACATCTCGCGGACGATGCATCCCCCTTCTCGAAGCAGGTTTAAGATCTTGTTCTTCGCTTC
Organism: uncultured Desulfobacterales bacterium; assembly: GCA_964532395.1. GTDB lineage: Bacteria > Desulfobacterota > Desulfobacteria > Desulfobacterales. Next base: position 2,779 of record CAZHHS010000048.1, read on the forward strand.
CTGCGCAATGTTGTTTTCCAGCACCAAAATCATGATTAATCCTCCTTTGTTATTCCCTTCCCGACCGGAGCGCCTGTCAAAAAATAATGTTCCCCCGATCTTTGCGTACTTTCAGTTTTTAAAATGCCTTTTTCATTTGTTCGTCATTCCGGCGGAGGCCGGAACCCAGGAAGATTTGACGTGACACCTACGTAGATAGTGCTATTTTTCTTGCTCGCCAAAATGTATACGGAAGGGGGCTTATCCACTAATCGTGCTTCCCCTCCTGGATTCCGGCCTTCGCCGGAATGACGGAATGAACCTTAGAACAGCACCCGAATCGTTCATTTTCACCATGTTCAGCCATTCAAACTCACAAGTACGCAAAAAACCGGATGAACCAAAAAAAGCCCCGGGGGAAATCCCCGGGGCTTTTAGGGCATAAAAAACCCCGGGTAGACTTAGGTCCACCCGGGGTGTCGGTCGGCGTTTCGGCCTAGACAACCAGGTGGACGTTTCTAAAAATAAAAAAGAAACGTCCGAAAGAAAAAAAGCTGCTAATGTTTGTGGGCTGTTTCATTTGGTCCAATGTTCCCGATTGTTACTATATAATAGGCTAGCCTTTTATGGGAGCGTTGTCAAGTCCTTCTTTTCTCCCTTTCTCCCTCTCTCACTTTCACACTTTCTCACCCGCTCATCCCCCTCTCCCCCGCCAACCTAATCGGGTAGCTTCCGGCGAAAATCGCTAGCCCGGTTGTGGATGTCTTCCAATATCATATAGAGACAGGGCACCAGGACCAGGGTAATCACCGTGCCGAAGAGGACACCAAAGCCGAGGCTGATGGCCATAGGGATCAGGAACTGGGCCTGCAGGCTCTTTTCCAGCAGCATGGGGGTCAGTCCGGCAAATGTGGTCAACGAGGTAAGGATAATCGCCCGGAAACGCATCCGCCCGGCGGCGGTGATGGCGTCGTGGGCGATGTAGCCTTCGCCGCGGATCCGGTTCGTGGCATCGATGAGTACCAAGGAATCGTTGACCACCACGCCGGCCAACCCGACGATGCCGAACATACTCAGGAGGCTCAGGTCGTGTCCCATTACCAAATGACCGAGCAGGGCGCCGATCAGGCCGAAGGGGATTGCGGCCATGACCACGAAGGGTTGAGTGAAGGACCGAAAAGGTATGGCCAAAAGGGCATAAATGGCAAAGAGGGCCACGACGAAACCTTTGACCACATCCTGCAAGGATTCCTTTTGTTCTTTTCCGGCGCCTTCAATGGCGTACCGGAGTCCGGAATACCCCTTCTTGAGTTCAGGCAGTACCCGTGCCTGTAGGTCCATTCGGATTTCATTGGCATTGGCCACGGTTTCGTCCACATCCGCCATGACTTTGATCACCCGTTGGCGTTGGGCACGAACGATCGAGGTGTATCCCCGTTCCATCTTTACACTCGCCACGTCGGGGAAAGGCACTTCGTTGCCGTCGGGGGTGCGAATCCGCATTTCTTCGATGTTACTCAGTGCATCCCGTTCGGATTCCGGATAAAGGACCATCACCTTGACCTCGTCTTTATCACGCTGAATACGCAACGCTTCGGCGCCGTAAAAGGCGTGGCGGACCTGCCGGGCCAGATCTTCGAGTTTCAGCCCCAAGTTGCGAGCCGTCGGTTCCAGCTCGAGCTGCATTTCCATCTTGCCGGGAAGGAAGCTGTCTGTAATATCGAATACGCCGTTGTATTGACCCAGCCTTGCTTTGAGCGTGTCCGCCGCCTGGACGAGGCGATCGTGATCCCGTAAAGAGAGGTGAACTTCAACCGGATTGCCCGCCGTAAACAGCGCACTTTGAAAAGACAAGGCCTCGGCATCCGGTATGGTTCCGACCTCGTCCCGCCACCGTCTGACCAGTTCTTTGGCGCTGATGTGACGCTGCTCACCTTCCAGGATTTCCACCTTTACTTCTGCCAGATGGCTGCCCGATTGAGGTCCGGTGCCCATGGGGCCCCGCCCTCCGGCGAGGCGCCCAATGGACGTGATACTGTGCTTAAATAGGGGGGGTGCGCCTTCACGCCGGTTTTGGTCCGCTTCCTGGAGAACTTTTTCCGCCGCCTGTTCGAGCCGCACAGCGATGCGTTCGGTCCGGTCAAAGGGGGTGCCTGTGGGCATGGTCAGTGAAGCCACCAATAAATCGCTCTCCACTTCCGGAAAGAGCGTAAACTTGAGAAAGCCGCCTTTCCACACACCCAGCATGAGAAACAGAACAGCCAGACTCGAGGCCAGTGTGGCATAGCGCCATCTCACACAGAAGTCGACCACCGTGTGGTAGGGTCCGTTTATGATGCGTTTCAGCCAGACGGACATCCTTTTGTGTGCCCGGCGTCCCGTTTTGGCGGATCGTTTGCGTCGTTTGACCCCTGACAAGTGACACGGCAGGATCAAAAGGGATTCGATCAAGGAGCCGAGCAACACCACGATAACCACCAGGGGGATGTTTCTCATCACTTTGCCCATGGAACCGGTTCCCATCAACAAGGGCCAAAAAGCGGCCACGGTGGTGAGCACGGCAAATATAACCGGACGGCCGACTTCTATCGCTCCCGTGATCGACCCCTGGAGGCCCTCGTTACCTTCGTCCTGTTGGCGAAAGATGTTTTCTCCCACCACGATCGCGTCGTCCACCACGATTCCCAGGACGGTGATAAAGGCAAAGAGAGAAATCATATTGATGGATACATCCAACCGGGGCAGCATGAGGATCCCGGCGGCAAAGGAAATCGGTATTCCCAGCGTCACCCAAAAAGCGAGTCGCAGGTCGAGAAAGATGCCCAAGAGGATGCTGACCAGCACCAGTCCGATGGCCATATTCCGCAACAGCAAATCGAGACGGCTTCGCAATATCTCGGATCGATCCCTGTAGACGTCTACATCGATGCCGTGGGGCAAGTTGGGTCTGATTTGCTCCACATAGCGTTTTACGGTGTCCGCCACGGTGAGGGCATTTTGATCGGCGACTCGGTAGACCTGGATTACCCCGGAGCGTTTGCCGTGAAAGCGCGTAGCCAGGTCTACGTCCTCAAAGCCGTCTTTCAGTTCGGCGATCCGGCCCAGCGGGATGACGGTACCGTTGGGATCCGTAATGACGGGGACGTCGGCATAGTCCGCCGCATAATACCGTTTGCCCTTGGTACGAACCAGAATCTCCCCGCCTCGCGTCTCGATACTCCCCGCGGGAAGGTCAAGACTTGTCCGGCGCACCGCTTGAGCAACGGCTCCCAACGTCAGTCCGTAACGGCGAAGGGTTTGTTCGGAGATTTGAATGTGAATTTCCGCCTCTCGGATACCGAACAAGGTGGCGTACGTTATACCCGGCAGGTTGGTAATGTCGTCCTTGAGATTTTCCGTGATGCGTTTGATAGTGGACTCGGGTGCATTCCCATATACCGCCACGTTGGCGACCTGTACCCGCCGGGTGACTTCCCGGATGATGGGTTCTTCCGCTTCGTCGGGAAAGGTGGTGATCCGGTCCACCTCGGCTTTCACGTCGTCCAGGAGTTCCTGGAGATCCCAACCCGACATGACTTCGATAGTCAGTGATGCGACCCCCTCCTGTGCCTCGGAATCGATACGTTTGATCCCTTCCAATCCGGCGACCTTCTCTTCGATTCGGATGAGGATCGACTCTTCCACTTCTGCAGGGGATGCTCCGGGGTAGGCCACACTGATAGTGATTCGGTCCATATCGGTTTCCGGAAAGACCTCCAGTTTCATACTCAGGCCGGTCACCGTGCCCGCCAAAAGGATAAACAGCATGAGTAGATTGGCGGCGACATGATTTCCGGCAAACCAGGCGACGATCGATTTCATGAAATCTGGGACTCCTGAGCTTTCTCGCCCGACGGGGTAATGCGGACTTTCATGCCGTCCGTGACGGTCTTGAGCGGGGTGAGCACGAGTCTTTCACCATCGGTCAAGCCTGATCGGACGATGGCTTGATGACCCTGGAAGAGAGCCACGTCCACCGATCTGAAAACGAGCCGGTCTTCGTTATCGATAACCCATACCACATCACCATCGTGAACCGCCGAGCGGGGAATGACGGCGGTGTGCGGCAGGACGTGTCCGGTTATGTCGACGGTAACAAAGAGCCCGGGAACGAGCGGCGGGCGGCGGCTATAGGGATCCGGCACTTGAACAACCACATTGATCATCCGGGTCCGTTCGTTGAGTTTACCTTGGGATCGAACGACCTTTCCCGGCCAGGTGGCCGGGTTGCCGGCAATGGCGCTCTGCACGGCGGCCGGTGACCCCGACCTGTCTTGCGAGGTGAAGCCGGGGACCTCAAACCAGTGTAACTTGTTGTTTTCCAAGGGAACCACGATTTCCACGGCATCTGTGGCATAGAGTGTCGCAAGACTGGTCCCCGGCGCCACGTATTGGCCCATGTCCACGTGTTCTTGGCTGACTCTTCCATCAAAGGGGGCCCGGAGACTGGTTCGCTCCAAAGCCAGGCGGGCCTTGGACAGGTCGGCCCGCGCGGCACTGAGTCGGGCCTCGGCAGCGGCCAACTGAGGCTCCTTGACGACCAAGGGCGGGGGAGACTTGTCGGCGGTAGTGGTTCCCATACCGTGGCGATGCCATTCTTCACGAGCTGCCGCCGCTTCCTGTTGCATTAGTTCCAGGTTGCTTTGGGCATCCTTGACGCCGGCTTCGGCAAGCGTGATGGCAAGTTCATAGTCCCGAGGGTCAATTTGGAGGAGTGTGTCTCCCTCTTCAAATTCCCCGCCGTTGGTAAGAGAGGGGGCCACGTAGACAACCTTTCCGGAGACCTGGGGAATGAGGTTGACCTCTCGAACGGCGCTGACCGTTCCTTCCCCCTGGATGTGTATCTGCTGTCTTTGTGTTTGTACGGTCATTATCCGGACCATAGGGGGTTCCACGGTGCGGGGCACCTTCTTGATTTCCTTCTTGCTCAAAGACAACGTTTTCATTCCGACCAGGCCGACGAAGAGAATACCAAGGGAAATCAAGATATGGAGCGCGTGTTTCTTTAACCGGTTCATTGCGTTTGTCCTGTTTGGGTAATATGGGTTCCAGGCGCCGGTACTTTCGCGGCGCTTTCGATTGCCTCCTTGTTTTCGTGTGGCGGGGTTGTCGATCCCCAGCCCCCGCCGAGCGCCCGATGGAGTGTGACCCGGTTGGTCAAGATGGCCAATTCGGCAAGCACCAAATTCTCTTGGGCTTGAAAAAAGCTTCTTTGAGCATCGAGTACGTTCAAGTAACCGGTCACACCGCGAGCATACCGTTCCCGGGCCATCTCGTAGGCGGCTTTGGCTTCGGACACAAAGTCAAGAAGAAGGCGTCGCCGCTCCAGCTGTTTCTCGCGAGTGAGGAGTGCGCCTTCCACTTCCGAAAAGGCCTTCAAAACCACCTTGGCGTACTCGATAACCCCTTGTTTGTATCTGGCTTCCGCCCCCCTGTGGACGGACTTGAGCCGACCTGCGTCAAACAGGGGCTGGACCAGACCGGCAGCAATACTCCATAAATGGTTTGCCGGTGTAAAAAGGTTATCGAGTTCATCGCTGGTGTAGCCCAAGCTGCCTGTTAACGTTACACGGGGGAATCGACCGGCCTTGGCCACTCCGATCCTGGCGTTTAAGGCCATTAGTTTGGCTTCCGCAACACGGATGTCCGGTCTTTGCAAAAGAAGCGCCGACGGAAGGCCGGGCGGAACCGGCGCCAAATTTTTGAAATAGGTGTCCGGCTGCCGGCGGGCCGGGTGGGTTTTCGGATATCGCCCAAGAAGAACGGAAAGTGCCTGTTGGGTGGTTCCCAGTTCTTCTTCCAACTCCGGTAACTGGGATTTGGCTTGGCTGACGGTACGTCGGGCCTGTACCAGGTTGAAGGCGTCTACCAACCCCCGGCGGTAGCGAGATTTTACCAGATCCAGATTTTCTTCATAGTTTTTGACGGTTTGTTGATTGATCCGGATACGCCGCTCCAGTGATTCCATCTTGAAATAGAGGCTGATGGTCTCGGCGATAATCGTTTGCGTCAGTGTGTGCCGGTTTTCTCTTGCCGCCAGAAGGTCCGCTCGAGCCGCTTCCTCGGCACGAGCCAGGCGGCCCCAGAGATCCAGCTCAAAGGAGGCTGGAAAAGAAAGGTCATAGCTGGTGATTTCCCGATTCGAAGACAGCCCCGGGATGGACCGGGTAGCCACTTGGCGCCTTCGTCGGGCTTCGGCTTGAAGGTTTAATTCGGGAAAACGGTCCGCTCGGGTCTGATTGAATTGGGCTTCCAGCTCCAGGATTTTGGCGGCCGCCTGCTTAAGGTCCAGGTTCTTTTGTAATACCTCTGTCACCATTGCGTTTAATCGGGGGTCGCCAAAGACCTTCCACCAGGTGTCGCCGGAGACTCGGGCCGATGCTGTATCGGTCCCATGCTGATAGGTGTCGGGGGCTTCAAACGGGGGGTCCGGTCGCTGGTAATCAGGGCCCAGCTTCATGCAAGCGGCGGCGGATAAGGCGCAAGCCGCCAGTAGTATGAAAACGCCGGTCCGTTTCAAGAGGGGTCTCCTTGCAGTCCTCTAAGGGAAAATGCGGTAATCTGTTTGACCAGGCGGCTCTTGAACCGTTCATCGTAGGAATGGCCGGTTATGCGCGTGACAGCCTCCCGGGCGAAACTAAAATAGAGGACCATGGCAAAAACACTCAACAGATCGAGGACCAAGGCATCTTTTTCACAGTCTTTTCCCAATGATAAATCAAATCGTTGGGCCAGCTCTGCGAAAAAGGGCTGCATCACCTTGTCGGCCACCATATCGAAGGCCTCCGTGGGCTGCCCGAGTTCCCGGGACATGAGCTGAAAATGGCAACAGCGGTCTTCATCCGAGATGGGGCCGGCCAAAAAGGCCCGGGCGAGGGTTTCCAGTAAATCCTGCAAAGAGGGATTCGGCGGGAGTCCGGTTTTGAAGTGTTGTTGCAATCGTTTCGCCCTGGGCACCCACCGACAGCGAAAAACCTCTAGATAGAGGTTTTTCTTGTTCCCAAAGTGGTAATTGACCGCTGCCAGGTTGCACTTGGCTTGGGTGGTAATTTCCCGTACGCTGACCCCTTCGAATCCCTTTTTAGCGAACAGCGCTTCAGCCTCTTTGAGTAGACGCTCCGCAGTGAGGTCCGTCGTTTCCGTATCGGTTTGAGCCATTGTTTATCCTCTGTAAAAACTTACCGCAGTGTTGTAAAAGTCGAGGATGCCGCAGATGTCCCGACTGATTCCAAGAAATCGGGCACGATGGATTTAAACGATCGTATCAAACAATCGTTTGATAGTCAACGATAAAAATCGGATGGCAGGATTCGGGGGGCGACGCCAATCAAGCGTGGGGAACCAAACCGTGCGTGTCAGGAAGGGGGACGGCGAATCTGGATTCCCGTCTGATGGTAGCTTGTGTACGGGACTATCCTGATTGGCCGTAGTGTTCATCGAGCCGGGATTCGTATTCCCGACTTAACGGTTGATCCGGATCGTACTCGGGGCTCTTCCGGATGGCATCACTCGTGACGTCCACATAGACCTTGTTTTCCGCCCACACGATGGACTGAATCCAGGTCGGTCTGATCAGTACCTTTCGACCGGGTAGCCAATTTCGCGTGTCTACGATCATGTAACGGATGACCCAGGTTTTGTCGTCGACGATAAAGTCCTCTACATGGCCGATGTCTCCATCCACCGCGTGGATGTGATATCCCGTTACTTCCCAAACGGAGCGCAAATGCGTGTCTTCCGGCTCGTCGAGTTCCTCGTCGAGATCTTGTTTTCTTTCCAAGTAGAGTTCCACCGGATAATCGGTGGGACCCCAGAGGCTGTCGCCGTACCAATAATTCGGCCACCCATAGTATTGCAGCCACTTTTGTTCATACCGTCTTGACACCGGGGCGTCTTCATCCAGCGGGGGACTTTCTTCGACTTCTTTCTGGGTTAGTTTTACAGAGAGGGTATGCGCATGGGAGTCGACTTCCCCCAAGGAAATGGGGGATATGAGTACTTTTTTGCCGGGTAGCCATTTCCCTGTGTCCGCCACAATATACCGAATTGTCCACTTTTCTTCATCAAAGAGAAAATCTTTGCATCGTCCCAATTTGCCGTCTTTTGCCGACAACTCGTATTTGATTATCTCCTTTAGGCTTCGCAGCATCTCTCTCCTCCTTCCGGTTCCGACATGCTCAAGTTTCGCACCCCTATTTTAACCCGACTGCCTCCGACACGTGAGTCTACCATACGCCATACGCAGGAAGGTGCGGGAAGGAATTTCGTTGAACGAGGGCCTACACGGATAGCGTCCACCTTCCTTTCGGGAACCGCTTGACGGAATTGTAGGCCCGAGTGAAGCGGAGTTCCTTTCCGCACCGGACGAAAAGCGTTGTACTGGATGCGAAACTTGAGCGACATGTTTTCCATGAACCTTTACTCATGACAGATGATGAAATCGTAAAAGATCCCTCAATTCGAACATAGGGCTTGCCGGACCAGATGAAAATAGGGCGAATCATGTATCTGCGCTACCGGCGGCCTTTATATCCCATCTGCAACGTGTGTGGTCCATTCGCCATCCCTCTGGTCACCCCGATTTTTAATCCGCGCATAACGGAACCGATTGTTTTGGATGTTCCGCGTGGTCGTTGCCCCGGTTGTAGGGGCGAAAAATTTTTCGCCCCTACGGAATCATTCATCGCCCCCAAGGAACTGATCGACATACGAAACGCCTAGGAGGCTGTCGGAGAACTTCCAGAGAAGCGACTTTGAGCGTTTTTGTAAACA
>CAZHHS010000049.1:0-11544 GCA_964532395.1 uncultured Desulfobacterales bacterium
AATGCTTAGAAACTACAAGGAGTTGAAAGTCTGGCAAAAGTCCTACGGGCTCTGTTTAGAGATATATAGAATAACAGCAGGATTCCCGAAGGAAGAAAAATACGGCCTGACTTCACAAATAAGAAGATCGGTCGTTTCAATTCCTTCGAATATAGCAGAAGGATATGGAAGAAAGACAACCATGGATTACATCAGGATGCTTCATATATCTTATGGTTCTGTTTGCGAATTGGAAACACAGGTATTATTAGCAGGGGATTTGGGTTTCATTGAAAAAGATTCATCGAATACACTAAACAAAAACATAGCCGAAATCGAAAGAATGCTGAAGGCGCTGATAAAATCTCTAGAAGACAAGCCCTTGGATCCTTGACTCCTTGACTCCTAGGACCCTCTTTTGGGCAATATCCATGATGGAACAACAAGATCAGGTGGACCGCGTCTTAAACGGGGATGTCCGGGCGGCGGCCCGGTTGATTCGGGATATCGATGACGGCATCCCTACGGCCAAAGCCGTGTTGAAGGCGCTCTATCCCCATACCGGCAAGGCATACGTGATCGGCATCAGCGGTTTTCCCGGCGTCGGCAAGAGCACCTTGGTGGACCAGATGATCCAACAGTTTCGTGCCGAGGGAAAGCGCCTGGGGATACTGGCCGTGGATCCCACCAGTCCGTTTTCCGGCGGAGCCATGCTCGGCGATCGGGTTCGCATGCAGCGGCATGGTACGGATCCCGAGGTTTTCATAAGAAGTCTTGCCACCCGCGGTCATTTCGGGGGGGTTACGCGCTCCACACAAAGCATTATCGATGTGTTGGACGCCATGGGAAAAGAGATCATTCTGGTGGAGACCGTCGGGGTCGGCCAAGACGAAGTCGACATCGTGACCACGGCCCATACCACCATTATTACCGTCATCCCGGGCATGGGGGACGACATCCAGGCCATCAAGGCGGGAATTCTTGAGGTGGCCGATATATTTGTGATAAACAAAGCGGATCGAGAGGGTGTGGAGCGAACCCGAAACGACTTAAACGCCATGTTGGAAATGAGCGATTCCGATGGGACATGGCTGCCACCGATTGTGGAGACGGAAGCCGTTCGAAATCGCGGGATCCCCGAGCTGTTGTCCCAGGTGGAAAACCACAAGGCGTTTCTCTTCGGCGGGGATCGGAAACGTCTCCGGGAACGCCTTCGACGGCGGGCGTGGAAAGATCTAACCGATACCATCAAAGAAACAGTGGCCACTGAGATCATTGACAGGTTACAAGCACTGCCCTCATTTGATGCCATGATCGACGGGCTGGTGGACAAGCAGACCGACCCCTTCACCTTGTGTGAGGACCTCTTGGAGGAGTTCTATGCCGGGAAAGAAAAAGACGGCGTCCCTGTCGCTGGGCAAAAGGATCGCTGACGCGCGGCGAAAAAAGAAAATCCCGTTGGAACAGGTCGCCAACGACACGGGGTGCAGTATTGCTTACCTGAAACAGGTTGAATCCGGCGAGGTAACGCCGCCGGTGGGAACCATGCTGCAGATATCGCGGGCCTTACAGATCGACTCGGGGGTACTGCTCAAAGAACAGGCCGCCGCCGCCCAAGATCGCGTCCGGGCCTACCAGAAACGCACGCAAAATTACGCCTATACGACCCTGACACCGGGGGCGGAAAAAAAACATCTAAAGGCTTTTCGCGTCAACGTGGATGCCCTACAGGACCATAAAGGGGTGGGATATCAACACGAGGGAGAGGAATTCGTCTACGTATTGGACGGAGAGATCGAGGTGACGGTGGGAGATCATGTCAATCGATTGGCCCCGGGAGATTCCCTTCACTTCAACTCCGGGGTCAGACACCAGTTAAGAAACGTGAGCCAAACCGAGGCTGAGTTGTTGGTCATCGTATATGTCCCCTGAGGGGGTGAACACAACTATGTCCTTCGAACTGACAGAAGAACAAGTCATGATCCAGACCATGGTCCGCGATTTCGCCCGGGAGGTGCTCCTGCCCACGGCGGCCCAGCGGGATCGAACCCGGGAATTTCCGGCGGACAATCTCAAAAAGATGGGAGAGCTCGGCCTTCTGGGCATGATGATTCCGCCCGAGTACAACGGCGCCGGAGCGGACACCGTAAGTTATATTCTGGCCTTGCAGGAGGTAGCCTATGCGTGTGCGGCCACCGCGGTGGTCATGTCCGTACAAAACTCCATCGTTTGTGAGACCCTGAACCGTTTCGGTACACAAGACCAAAAGGAACGCTACTTGAAACCGTTGGCGGCGGGAGAATGGATTGGTGCTTTTGCCCTGACGGAACCGCATGCCGGTTCGGATCCTGTGAGTCAGTCCTCTTGCGCCGTTCGGGACGGGGACACCTATGTCATCACCGGCAACAAGCGCTTCATTACCTCCGGCAAAAACGCCCAGGTGGTCATTGTAACGGCCAAGACGGACAAGACGCAACGGCACAAAGGCATTAGTGCTTTTTTGGTGGAAAAAGGGACCCCCGGCTTCTCGGTGGGCAAAACGGAAGACAAGATGGGCCTTTGCGCCTCCGACACGACGGACCTGATTTTCGACGCGTGTCGGGTACCCGCCGGGAATCTGTTGGGACAAGAAGGCGATGGCTTCAAGATTTCCATGACCGCGCTGGACGGCGGGCGGATCGGGATCGCCGCCCAATCGGCGGGTGTTGCCCGGGCCGCACTCGATGCCGCTGTTGCCTACACGAAGGAACGGGAGCAGTTTGGCAGACCGATCGCCAAGTTTCAGGGCTTGCGCTGGATGCTGGCCGATATGGCGACGGAATTGGAAGCCGCCAGGCAATTGACCTTTTTTGCCGCCACCCAAAAGGATCGCAACCAAAAGTACACGCTGGAGGCATCCATGGCCAAGCTCTTCGCTTCCGAGATGGTCAATCGGGTAACGGCGGCGGCCTTGCAGATTCACGGCGGCTACGGGTATACCAAAGAATATCCGGTGGAACGGTTTTATAGAGATGCTCGGGTGTTTACCATTTACGAGGGGACCTCGGAAATCCAACGGGTGGTTATCGCCAACCAGCTTCTGCAGGACCGACAAAAAGGCAGCCTGCGATGAGGGAGAGTAGGTCTTTCATGTATCAATGCAATCGTTTAGTCTCAATATACAGCCTCACCCTACTGCTTCTGGTGATTCTTTGCTTCCATGGTCGTGCCGTGGCTCAAGGGGAAGGGGAGGGAAATAACGGCCCGCCCCCCGCCCCGGTTGAGGTGGCTCCCGTCATCGTGGATCGGATATCCAAGCAGATCACCCTGGTGGGAACCACGGAAGCCATTGCCGAAAGCATCATTGCCGCCGAGGTATCCGGGCTGGTGGAAAGCCTCCCCGTATCCGCGGGGGATCTGCTCAAAAAAGGAGAGCTGATCGCCAAACTCAAATCCTCCGACCTGGCATTGGAGTTAGAGGCGGCCCGGGCCGCTCGAAACAAGGTACAGGCCCAGCTTACCTTCGCCCAGAAGGAGCTGGCGCGTTATACGAAACTGGAACGCTCCAAGAGTATCGCCACCGGCAAATACGACGAAATCCTTTATCAAAAACAATCCTTGGCGCACGAAGTTGAACGGGCCGGAGCGGAGATCGATCTCATCAAAGACAACATCGCCAAAAAAACGGTGCGGGCCGTCTTTTCGGGATTTGTGGCCCGGAAACATACCGAGGTGGGCGAATGGCTACCCGCAGGCGGATCAATTATCACCCTGGTAGACCTGGGAAAAATACGCCTCGTGGTGGACGTGCCGGAACGATATGCGGTTCAGCTCGGACCGCAGGATCCGGTGCGGGTGCTGGTACCCAGTCTCTCCGCAGATCCCTTCGGCGGTCACATTTACGCCGTTCTCCCGAGAGGAAATGTAGAAGCGCGAACGATCCCCGTTCATGTCCGGCTGGCCAACCCTGAGCTTCGCATCAGAAGCGGCATGGAAGCCCGGGTTACGTTCAGCCTGGGTACCCGGACGGAAGCCCTGCTGGTCCCGAAAGACGCGGTCCTGACCGCAGGAGGCAAAAAGATGGTCTATCTGGTTTCGGAAGGCCGGGCCCGTCCCATCCCGGTCGAGGTGGTCGGGTATCAGGACAGCCGTGCCGCAGTGAGCGGATCGTTGAGTGCAGGCGACCAGGTGGTCGTTCGGGGCAATGAACGGCTCAGGCCGGGACAATCGGTCAAGATCATTCAGAGAGATTCATAAGTGAAACTTGTTGATACCGCCATAAAGAAACCCGTCACCGTGACCGTCGGCGTCGTGCTGCTGGTCATGTTCGGTCTCATATCGCTTTTTCGCATACCCATCCAGCTGACACCGAACGTGGACATGCCCGAGATTTCCGTGGAAACCGTTTGGCGGGGCGCCAGTCCGTTGGAAGTGGAACGGGAAATTGTGGACATGCAGGAAGACGAACTCAAAAACGTGGACGGGCTGGACACCTTAGAAAGCGAAAGCACCGACAGCTCCGCCTATATCAATTTGATGTTCGAAGTGGGCACCAGTACGGAGGAGGCCCTGCTTCGGGTTTCCAACAAGCTGGATCAGGTGAAGGAATATCCCGCCGACATGGAAAAACCCGTCATCAAGTCGGGGGGCCGTCATGAAGAAGCCATCGCCTGGATGATCCTGCAAGCTCGGGAAGGGTATTCGGGGCAACTCAGCCATGAATACGATTTCTGTGACGAACATGTCAAACCACGGCTGGAAAGAATCTCCGGCATCGCCTCGGCCAACATCTACGGCGGGCAGGAGCGAGAACTGCAAGTCATCGTTGATTCGGACGCCCTGGCGGCGCGCCACGTCACCATCCCCGAGCTGATGCATGCCCTGGATGCAGAAAACCAGAATATCAGTGCGGGCGATTTCGACGAGGGCAAGCGACGGTACATCGCGCGCACGGTGGGGGAATTCGAGAGCCCTGAAGACGTCGCCGACGTGATCATCAAACGGGTCGACGGGCTGCCGGTGACAGTCGGTGATGTAGCCCGGGTCTCTCTGGGCCATGAAGACATACAGGTGGTGGTCCGGCACGAAGGCACACCCACCATCGTGATGAACGCGGTTCGGGAAACCGGTTCCAATGTGATCGTGGTCATGCAACGGCTGAAAGAGGCCCTGGCAGAGCTGAACCAGGGCATTTTGAAAGAGCGGGGGCTCCAGCTCGAACAGGCCTACGACGAAACCAACTATATATACGGGGCCATTGGATTGGTCCGCCAGAATATTTTCGTCGGCGGGGCTTTGGCTATCACCGTCTTGCTCCTGTTTCTTCGCAATGTCAGTAGTACGCTGATCGTCTCTATGGCCATCCCGATCAGTGCGGTGGGCACGTTTCTGTTGATGACCCTCTTCGGCCGGAACATCAACGTGGTCAGTCTGGCTGGAATGAGTTTTGCCATCGGGTTGGTTGTCGACAACTCCATCGTGGTCTTTGAAAACATATTTCGTCACCGGGAAATGGGAAAATCCCGAGCTCAGGCCGCTTATGACGGCACGGTGGAAGTCTGGGGCGCCGTGCTGTCCAGTACGCTGACGACCATCGCCGTTTTCTTGCCGGTGGTTTTTGTGGAACAGGAGGCCGGCCAGCTGTTCAGAGATATTGCCATCGCCATCAGCAGTGCCGTGGGGCTGAGTCTCGTCGTATCCATTACCGTCATCCCCTCCCTTTCTTCCAAGATTCTCACCAAAACCAAAGAAAAGCCGTCAAAGCCGCATCGCCTGTCCGTCTACCGATGGGCGGCGCTTTTTACCAACGGCGTGGCCGCATTTGTGTATTGGATATGCGGTCGGGTTTCCACCCGATTGGCGGTGGTGGTGGTCATGACCGGCCTGGCCGTAGGGATGGCCTGGTCCCTTATGCCGAAAACGGAATATCTACCCGAAGGTAACAGGGAGATGCTCTTTGGTATCCTCCTGCCCCCGCCGGGCTACAACCTGGAGGAACTGGGTCATATCGCTGAAACGATCGAGGCCAAGGTTCTGCCCCTCATCGAAGACGACGGCCACGAAGGAAAGGCCGAAGAGCTGGGGCTGCCCCCCGTAAAAAACTTCTTTTACGTGGCCTGGGGACAGCAGGTCTTCATGGGTATCATATCGAAAGTACAGGAACGGACACGGGAGTTGCTGCCCTATGTTTACGGGGTCCTTCAAAAGATTCCCGGCATGATCGCCATTGTTCAACAGCCGAGTCTGTTTTCCGAAGACATCGGTGCCGGGCGCTCCGTGGATATTGAAATCAAGGGACCGGATCTTGCCCGGCTTATTGAACTGGGACAACGGATATTCGGACAAGTCTCCGGGATCCTGCCGGGGGCTCAAATCCGACCCATTCCCAGCCTCGATTTGGGAAACCCGGAGATGCGCCTGATTCCCAACCGGGATCGGCTTTCCCGGCTCGGCATGACCACCACCGACCTGGGCCGAACCGTGGATGCCCTGGTCGATGGGGCGACGGCAAGCAATTACCGGGTCGCCGGCGAGGAAATCGACCTGATCGTGAAGGGTCATGAGGCCCGGGCGGGGCGGATTCAAGACCTGGAAGGCCTGTTGATACAAACGCCGGCGGGCAAAAAGGTGACGCTGGGATCGCTGGCCGAAATCCGCCTCACGGAAGGACCCACCCAAATCAATCATATCGACTCGGAGCGCTCCATTACCATCCAGGTCATCCCGCCGCGGGAAGTGGCCCTGGAATCGGCCATGGAAATGGTCAGGGATCAGGTGGTCGCCCCCCTGAAGGGACAAGGGGAGTTGGGACAACTCTATCGGATCGACGTCAGCGGCACCGCAGACGACCTGACCCGGACCCGACGCGCCCTCCAGTGGAATCTGCTTCTGGCCATCGTGATCAGTTATCTACTCATGTCGGCACTCTTTGAGAATTTCTTTTATCCCTTCGTCATCATGTTCAGCGTCCCCCTGGCGGCGGCGGGCGGTTTTTTAGGGCTCTTTCTGGTCAACACCTTCATCGCCCGCCAGGCCCTCGACGTCATCACCATGCTCGGTTTCGTTATATTGATCGGCATCGTGGTCAACAACGCCATACTGATCGTCCATCAGGCATTGAACAATATTCGTGACGGGGGCATGGCCGCTCGAGAGGCGATCCGGGAGTCCGTTCGCAGCCGGATTCGGCCCATCTACATGAGTTCGGTGACCAGCCTGCTCGCCCTCGTCCCCCTCGTGGTATCCCCCGGTGCGGGATCCGAGTTCTACCGGGGGCTGGGGAGTGTCGTCCTGGGCGGACTGCTGGTCTCCACCGTCTTTACCGTGTTTTTGGTTCCGGCACTTTTCAGCCTTGTACTGGACGCCTTCGCGGCGGCAAAACGGGTTGTTCACGGGTTGGCAAAATGACCGGCATTAAAACCGATCAAGGATTCCCCCTTCCCCTGGGGGCCACCGTCACCTCGGAAGGGGTAAACTTCGCCCTCTTTTCCAGGCATGCCACATCCGTATCCCTGATCCTGTTTGACGAGGAAACCGGGAAACCGGCGGCGGAGATTACGCTGGACCCGCAGAGTAATAAGACAGGGGATATCTGGCATGTGGCTGTTTCGTCCGTGACGCACGGGGTCCGATACGCTTATCGAGTGACGGGTCCGGCGGGAAACGGTCATCGGTTCAATGACGAACGACTCCTCATCGATCCGTACGCCCGGGCACTGGAGGGGGGTGAAGTTTGGGGCAAGCCCCCGGACTTTGGACCGCAGGACCCCGATCATCCTGCCGTTGACCGTCGTGGTATCGTCACCGAAGACGACTTCGACTGGGAGGGCGATCGCCCCCCCGACATTCCGTTGAAAGAAAGCATCATTTATGAACTCCACACCCGGGGATTCACCGTGCATCCCAGTTCGGGGGTCCGGCATCCCGGAACCTTTGAAGGCCTGACTGAAAAGATCCCCTATTTGAAATCCCTCGGTATCACTGCGATCGAACTGTTGCCGGTATTCGAATTCAACGAGCTGGAAAACCCCCGCCGTAACCCCAGGACCGGCAAGCCCCTCAAAAACTACTGGGGATACAGCACGCTCGGCTTTTTTGCTCCCAAGGCCGCCTATGCCGCCCACGGATCGAACGGCAACCCGGCCAGGGCATTTAAAGAGCTGGTCAAACGCCTGCATGCCGAAGGGATGGAGATCATTTTGGACGTGGTCTTTAATCATACCGCCGAAGGCGATGAAAGGGGGCCCACTGTAAGTTTCAAAGGGTTGGCCAACCGTATCTATTATCTGCTGGATCCGGAGACCCGGGCCTATCTCGACTTTTCGGGGTGTGGAAATACGGTCAACTGTAACCACCCGGTGGTACAACGGTTTATCCTGGACTGTCTCCATTACTGGGTCACCGATATGCATGTGGACGGATTTCGCTTTGATTTGGCCACCATACTGAACCGGGACCAGCAGGGTGAACTCATGGACGGCCAGTCACTGATCCACATGATCGAGCAGGATCCGGTATTGGCGGGAACCAAAATCATTGCCGAGGCCTGGGACATAAACGCCGCCCAGGTGGGGGCCTTTCCCGGCCGCTGGGCGGAGTGGAATTCGTTCTATAGAGACGATGTGAGGCGATTTCTGCGAGGGGACCGGGGAATAATCCCGGTACTGGCCACCCGGATTGCCGGCAGCTCGGATTTGTATCAGAAAGACGGACGCTGCCCGTATAACAGCATCAACTATATCACGTGTCATGACGGATTCACCCTGTATGATCTGGTCTCCTACGAGCACAAACACAACGAGGAAAACGGCGAGGGAAACCGGGACGGCAGCGACCATGACTATAGCGCCAATAACGGGGTCGAGGGACCGACCGACAACCGGAAGATCATCGAGTTGAGATTCCGGAAGATGAAAACCGCGTTTGTTCTCCTCATGGCTTCCCAAGGGGTACCGATGATACTGGCCGGCGATGAATTCGCCCGGAGCCAAAAAGGCAACAACAACGCCTACTGCCAGGACAACGAGATCAGCTGGGTCGACTGGCGGCTGGAACAAAAAAACCAGGGGTTGGTCCGGTTTTGCCGAAAGATGATCGCACTTCGTAAAAGACATCCCGTTTTTCGCCGCATGCACTTTTTGAGCGGGGTGGATACCAATGGCGACGACCATCCGGACCTGGGATGGCACGGCCTGGAACCGAACAAACCGGATTGGTCCGCCGATTCGGTGGTCCTTTCGTTTTTGCTGAATGGCTCGGAACTGAGTGAAGACCGGCCCGATGATGACTTTTTGGTGCTTCTGAATGGCGGGGAGTCGGAACAGACCTTTCAGATGGTGTCCCCGCCACGAGATCAATGTTGGATGCGGATCATAGACACGAGTAAACCCGCCCCCGAAGACATTATGGACGAAGACACATCGGGCCTTTACCGACCCGGAACCGCCTATACACTGCCACCCGGCGGCGCGGCCGTGTTTATTTGCAAGCGGGAGCAAAAGGGCAACGCTCAAGTAGCCGGGGGGAAGCTGGCACAGTAGGGTTTTGCAAGCGCTTCGCCCGGTGCGGGAAGGAACTCCGTTTCACTCGGGCCTACAAATCCGTCAGGTGGTTCCCGAAAGGAAGGTGGACGCTATCCGTGTAGGCCCTCGTTCAACGAAATTCCTTCCCGCACCTTCCTGCATATTGGCGGCTATAGCGCCCCGCGTTGAGGCAGTCGGGTTAAAATAGGGGGTGCGACACTTGAGTAGCATACTCAAACCGCGGCAAATGCGTTTCACTGGAGCTGGATGACCGCAAAGGGGAAATACGATGACGTATCAAAATCTGTTGTTTGATGTTTCCGAACCGATTGCCGTAATTACCCTCAACCGGCCCGAGAAGAGAAATGCCCTGTCCCTGGAACTCCTCACGGAACTCGACTCGGTCTTAGAGACCATCGGCCGACGCAAAGAAATCAAAGTGGTTGTTGTGAAGGGAGCGGGGAAGGTCTTTTCCGCCGGACATGACATCTCCGAACTGGCCGTCGGTACACTCGCCGATTATGAGGCCATATTCGGCCGGTGCATCACAATCATGGAAAAACTGCAACGGCTGCCGCAGCCGGTTATTGCCCAGGTCCACGGCATCGCCACCGCCGCGGGATGTCAGTTGGTGGCCGCTTGCGACCTTGCCGTGGCCGAAGAGGGTACCCGCTTCGGCACACCGGGGGTCAAGATCGGGCTTTTTTGCACCACCCCGGCGGTGCCCCTGGTTCGGGCGGTGGGGCGAAAACGGGCGTTGGAAATGCTCTTTACAGGCGACATGATTACCGCCCGACAGGCGGAGGCCTATGGCCTCGTCAACAAGGTCGTCGCCGGGGATCAATTGGAAACGGAAACCAAAACCCTGGCACGGAAGATCGCCGAAGCCAGTGCGGTGACCTTGCGGATGGGCAAGGCGGCGTTTTATAATCAGGTGAATTTGTCCGACACCCAGGCCTATAGCCATGCCAAGGATGCCATTGTTTCCAACCTGTTTGCCGAAGACGCCCGGGAAGGCCTGTCGGCCTTTATAGAAAAACGCAAACCCGACTGGAAGGACAGATAGGTGGACATACCCACCCGAGAGGAATGCCTGGCGCTCATCGCTCGATACGAGATGCCGCCCCATATCGTGCGGCACAGCAAGCTGGTTACCCAAGTGGCGTTGTTGATTGCGTCTCGCCTCAACCGGGCGGGACAGCATTTGGACCTTGCGCTGGTGGAAGCGGGCGCCCTGCTGCACGACATTACCAAGGGGGCGTCTATTCAGACCCTTGAAAACCATGCCCAGACCGGCGGAGAACTCCTCTCGTCCCTCGGCTATCCCGCTGTGGCGGACATCATTCGCCAACACGTGAGCCTGGATGTTGATGTCGGCACCACCGGTGACGTCGCAGAGGAAGAGATTGTCAATTACGCCGACAAGAGAGTCAAGCATGAAGAAATCGTCGATCTCGCCGAACGCTTCCGCGATATCGAAGAACGCTACGCCGCGAAAATCCCCGGTCTCCGCTACCGCCTCAGAGCCGGGTTCGTAAGAATGGAAGCCATCGAACGCAAGCTGTTCGCCCCCCTCCGGATCGATCCCCAAGACATCGCGGATATCTTGTCGTAAGGGGCCCTGTAGGGGCGAAAAATTTTTCGCCCCTACATGACATCCGGATTGTTCCGGTCAAATTCCCATTTTTTCGGATTGTTGATGATATATTCCCGGATGCGGTTCAATTCGTTTTCGTTGCGGATGATATGTTCATAGTAATTGCGCTGCCAAACGTCACGCACATTGGTGTGCGCATGCATCCATTTGGTCACCCCGATTTTGAATCCGCGAATAACGGAACCGATTGTTTTGGACGTTCCGCATGGGCGTTGACCCGGTTGTACGGGCGAATAATTATTCGCCCCTACGGAATCATCCATGACCAATATGCCATGAACATGGTTCGGCATCACGACGAACATGTCCAATTCAATATGTGGAAAATGGGACGGAATGTTATTCCAACATTTTTCCACCATTCGCCCGGCATCGGTCAACACCATTTGCCCGCCTGCCTGTGCGTGT
>CAZHHS010000050.1:0-11501 GCA_964532395.1 uncultured Desulfobacterales bacterium
TGCAAAAGCTTTCGGGGCGTAATCTGTGGATTGTGCCATGATGCGCCGCTAGCCCATATTGCCGGGACGATGCCGGATGCGATTTAGTACGTGTCCGGCTTTCGCCGGAATGACGGTCCATGGGGCTGTGGCTAACAGATTCCGAAGCATGTCTATAAGGCCCCCTTATAGGGGGCAGAAACAAAGCCTGGTCCTTGGGGCCAGGGTATTTACCGCCGGGAAAAGTACGGGCCGAATGCTATCTATGGGCTCGGGGGGCACCCGGCACGCATTTTATTGATGGATAAAACGAGCCCCGCTACGATTTTTTGTGGAAAGGGCCGATGGAAGGAATGTCCGTCAAAAAGTGGTGTCACGCATCATAGGTAATAGAACTCGAAAGATAATTCCCCCGTCCGGATTGTCCGAAAGCTCCAAACGCCCATTGTGGCTTTCAACTATCTTCTTAACAATAGGAAGCCCGAGACCGGTCCCCTCTTTTTTGGTGGAAAAAAAGGGAGTAAATATATTCTCCTTTTGCTCTGTCGGAATTCCGCATCCGCAGTCTATTACCTCTAAAGCGGCATGCTCGCTAAATCGCAAAGTGTTCACAACCACTTTTTCACCATCGGGCGAGGCCTGAATGGCATTATTTACAAGATTGATAACCACCTGTTCCATTCTCAGGATATCCAAAGGGATCAGCGGAAGATCTCGGTCGAGGTTCAGCTCGAGAGAAACTTTTCTATCTTCACTCATTCTTCCTACAACCGCCAGACCACGCTCCACGACGTTGTTCAAGTCTTCTTCAGACCGATCCAGCTTCAGTGGCCGACTAAAATCCAACATCTCCTTGACCATGTTTTCCAAGCGCCCTGTTTCCTGCAAGACTATATCAAGCTTCTTATAGCTAGGGTCGTCTTCCTGAAACTTTCTCTGGACCATTTTAGAAAAACCACCGATGGCCACAAGAGGCGTCTTCATTTCATGAGCAACTCCTGCCACAGCGGTGCCCATCGCTGCGAGGCGCTCTAATTCCAGATTAAGTTGGTGTTCACTCAGCTGGCGATCTCGTAACAAGCCTAAAATAAAAGCATCAATATTATACAAGACAATCTCCATAATCCTGTCGATATCGCTGGGAGAGAACCCTTGCCAGTGTATAATGACAAACGGCGTATACAGAAGACTGATTGAAAATGAAATGAATAATGCTTTTCGTAACCCGAACCAGAATCCTGCTAGAATGATGGGAAGAAAATAGAGCTCCCGGTAAAAAACATGATAGGGCAATTCAGTTATTAGGGTAGTATAAATTAAAACAGTGATCCCTAGTACCAGCAGGACTACCAAAACCATTTCAGTCTTCTGTTTCATCCTAACCTGCTCTTTCCCAAATTCCCCGATTTAGAACTACATACTCTATCTCCTATAAGGTTTGGGTTTTTGGGCGGGTCTTTTTGGAAGATGCCAGCAGTTATCGCAATACAACAACTGATTACAGCTTTAACCTCCAGGTGTGTGATCTTCTATTTTAATTCTAACGACCCACCTTGCTCGCTATCAGACCATTTGATTTCAACTTCCAAGCTGTGTTGGATTCCTTTTGTACCTTTTTCTTCGTCTTCTACCTGAACCTCGAGAATCAAATTTTCCGGAAGTTGCAATGTAAGATCCTCGGCACCCTGGCTCAGAACAACGTTTCCAGACAAAATTTTGTCAGCAAGCTGATGAAAAAAATTGCTGACATCTGCTCGACTTTTTCGTTCCTGGGTTTTAAATAATCTTGTTTCTCTTCCCATGGTTGCCTCCGTTTAGAATTTGTTGGGCTGTTTCTTCCAGTTAACTTCTTGGGATGAACAAGCCGATCCCACACAAATCATTCGCTATCACTTTTGCTATGTTCGGGAGTGTCGACAAAGCCTCTTTCTTTTTTCCACTTTTCCAGACAGTCCGGGCAAATACTGTGGGTAAAATCAGCATCCGAATGGGCTTGAACATAACTCTCAACCCGTTGCCAATAACCCTCGTCATCGCGAATATTTTTGCAGTATGAACATATTGGTATGAGGCCGCTTAGAACGTTAATCTCTTCAAGGGCCTTTTGGAGTTCCAAAATAAGTTGCTGTTGCTTATCATAAGCCGTTTTCCACCGGCTCGCCAGAAAGACGATGATGATAAAAAAGCTGAGCCTGACGCCGGCATTCCATATCGGAATCACTGGATGGGAAAAGACGTGTCCTGCCAAAATGTCAGACAATTCCCAAATAGTGGCACTGATGAATGCAGTGATTAATGCAAAACCCTTCCCGACGTGCCACAAGGCGAATGCGATGGGTATAAGGTAAAATATGGAAAAGCTAATCTCGTAACCCGTCAAAAAATTCAGTACACCCAGTACCAGCAACACAAGAAAAGTGATGGCCATCGATCGGTGCCTGTTATTTGCCCAGGGCATCGATTCACTCCTTTCGGGAAATTCCCGGTGACACAGATTAGGCTCCGCCTGTCCCGCCGATCAGAACCCTGCCAAGGTGTCGATTTAAACAGGGAAAACGCCAAGTCCCAGTCTTTAATCTTCAACTGCGCCGTGTTTGCAAACGCGAGGGCATGTCGGCCGGACCAAAATAGATATTAACCGTTATCACAGCAGAAAGGGAAGGTCAAAAGACACGGGTGTTCGGCTGCAATCTGTTTCTATGTGAAAGTAGCGGTTGGTTTGCCCCGATGTGTGTCCCGGCGCGGTCTCCTTTTTCAATAGATTTGCACGCGCAGTTGGCCGGTTCCTCCTCTTAGAAGCCCCTTTTCTCTATCAAAAAGGGGTCTCTAAAGACATAGTTCGTCTGTTTTCTTGTATTTTTGTATTTAGTATCCATGTGTTAACTTGGGAGGCCCCATACTCCACACCTAGGTTGCCACCCATTAAAGGAGTCGTCAGGTCTACCGGAGGCATGCTATATAGGTTGTGCTACCGAAAAAGGTCTGAATATTCTAAATGAGGATGTGGTGATGCCGTCTTCGCTGCTGACCATCGGGGTTTTGTATCTGTTTGCAATCGGCGCCGGCCGGATGTGTGCCGCCGTGGGTATCCCCCGCGTCACCGGCTACCTTCTTGTAGGGCTGGCAGCCGGACCATCCTTGGGTGGCATTCTGGGTATTCCCCTTCTTTTCACCCCGGCACAGCTCTCCTCATTGGCCCCGCTTCACGACCTCATTCTCGGGCTCATCATTTTCACCATCGGCGGCAGTTTCCGGCTGAAGGCCCTCCGGAAAATCGGACCCCGGCTTTTCCGCGTCAGTCTCCTGGAGATCGTTTTCAGCGCAATCTGTGTCGGCATTGGCACCTGGTTGGTGGGAGTGTCCGTGCTGGAAGCTGCGTTTCTCGCCGTTATGGCCATTACCACCGCCCCCGCTGCAACTCAGATGGTGATGCGCGAATATCGGTCGGAAGGACCTTTGACCGACATCATCCTGCCCCTCATCGGTATCAACAATCTGGTGGCAATTGTTGGCTTCCTCCTGTTGCAGCATTTCGGATTGTCCGGGGGAACTTCCGTTTTGCAAATATTGATTCAGATACTCGGCCCCTTGGGGTTAGGCATTTGCCTGGGCCTGTCTATCGCCCTGATGGACCAGCGCCTTACCCGGCAAGTGGAGCGCCAAATGCTGGTGCTGGGGAGTATCGCCCTGGCCGGCGGCGTTTCGTCATTTTTCGGTTTATCCGCCATGCTGACGGTCCTATTCGCCGGCATCACGGCCGTGAATGCCGCCTCCCGGGGCGAGCGGATCCTCGCCGATCTCACGCCGATAGATTATCCATTCTACGTCCTTTTCTTCATCATGGCGGGTGCAAAACTTCATCTTGAGGCCCTGGGCCATATGGGTTGGGTCGGATTGGTCTATGTGGTTGCACGTGTCATCGGAAAACACGGTGGCTGCCGTATCGGGACCATGACGGCAGGCATGACACCCACGATCAAGTCTTGGCTCGGTCCGGCCATGCTGGCGCAGGCGGGCCTGGCGATCGGCCTGGCCAATGTATTGGCCGCCGAATGGCCCGAGCAGGGGATGGCCCTGCAGACGGTAATCCTTGCGGCCGTGGTGGTTTTCGAGTTGGTGGGGCCACTCCTCACACGCACCGCCCTGGTGCAGGCCGGAGAAGTCACCGTCCTAAACCTCCTGGGACAGCGCAGTCCCGTGAGTTACTGGGAGGGGCTACGGCAAGTCTGCAACCGTGCCTTGATGAACTTGGGGTATTCGCCGATAATCGGACGGGAGCTGCCAGAGAATATTCAGGTGCGTCATATCATGCGACGCAATGTGGATACCATCTCTCACAAGGCGCATTTTGACGAGGTCGTCAAAACCCTCAGTCATTCACGCTACGGCCGAATGCCGGTGGTCAACGATAACAATGAATTGATCGGCGTTATCAAATACACAGACATCGCTGATACTATTTTCGATCCGAGCCTTAACGACCTGGTGGTCGCCGCCGAAATCGCCAGCGATAAGTTCCCGAGACTGTCTCCAGAAGATACACTCAAAACCGCCATGCTGGCCCTCAAGGACCACCCTAAAGAAGCGTACCTGCTCGTGGTGGCCGCAAACGATCCCTGCAAACTGGTGGGCATAGTTTCCCACAACGATTTGCTTGCTGCCCACATGCACCGTTCCTCGTCTCCATAGATGTCGACTTTTCCCATTGGAAAACCTATGCTGCAAAATTCCGTCCACCACGGGGGTGCAGCTTCGTCGATCTCTACAATTGCCTCGGCGTGTCGCCAAGACCCTGTTCTACATCAGTCTGATGGATTGCCTCCCAATAGCAAGGCCTATGGCAGTCTCTTCGGCGCCAAATAAAATGATCAAATGACCAAAATAATCTTGACAGCCTTAAATGTAATAATTAGTATTATGGTCAAATGATCGAAATAGAAAAAGGTCAATAATGCCCAGAAGAAAAAAACCGAGATTTGTTGCGGGATACCCGTCGATCGATGCATTTGTCCCCCGGGGGAATCTGCAAACGGGAGAGATCTCCTTGTCCGTGGAGGGACTCGAAGCCATTCGACTTACGGATTTTGAGGGGCTTGATCAGGAAACAGCCGCGGGGATTATGCAGGTGTCCCGACAAACCTACGGACGGATTTTGGGGGAAGCACGGCATCTGGTTTCAGAAGCGCTAATAACCGGCAAAGCACTGGTTATTGAAGGTGGAACCTATGAAATGCGCGGCAGGCAAAGACGATGCCGCAGGAGAGGTGGAAGGAGGTGAAAGCAATGCCCCGAAGAGACGGAACGGGACCCGAGGGAATGGGTCCAATGACGGGAAGAGGCAGCGGTGGTTGCAGTCCGAACCAGGCAGGTACCAACGTTACCGGTCGCGGGTCGCGAAAGCAAGGTCGCGGCGTGGCCCAAGGCGGTGGCCAAGGCGCGGGCCGTGGTAAAGGGCAAGGTCGCGGCCGTCAAGGCGGCCGCGGTGGACGACGATAACCATCAAAGACTAGACAACAAGTTCGAGAGGAGGTATGGATCATGCCAGGATTTGACAGAACAGGACCCGAGGGATTGGGACCGATGACCGGAGGTGCCAGAGGCCTTTGCAATCCCGCCGGTGCAAATGCGGGATATGCGGGAGCCTATGGCCGTGGTCGAGGACTCGGTTATGGCCGTGGCTTTAGAGGTGGATTTGGTCCGGGACGGGGACTCCGCCGGGGTTTTGGTCCGCGGGGGTATGCCCCGGCATATGCTGCGCCGGCATATCCGACGCCCTATCCGCCGGCCTATCCGACTTCAGGGGCCAACGAACTGAGTGCCTTAAAAGCGCAAGCCGCGGATATGAAGGGTGCCCTGGATGAAATAAACCGTCGGATTGCGGAATTGGAAGAGACTAACGAATAGGGCACCTAACGCCGGACGAAAAGGTGATCGAGGTGGCAACCTGGGTCACCTTTTTTTCAGGGCATCGGTCGCCCGTCCAACTTTATCAATGTGGGAGAGGAGACATGAGAAAGATCGGCATTATTCGGTGTGAAAAGAACATGGACAAGTGCCCCCTGACCAACTGCATCCGGTGCCTCCGTGAAGGCAAGGAAGGCTTTTCCATCTACGAGGCCTGTGCCTTGACGGGGGTGTTCGCATGCCACTGCCCCGGGGATAAGGCTGTCGATTTGGCCAAGATACTGAAGGCCAAGGGGGCGGAAGCGATTCATTTTTGTACCTGCACGTTTGCAGGAAAATCAGAAGGGTCCTGGGTGCAGGAAAAGGGGGGATTTTGTGCCGACATCGATGACATTATCGAGCAGGTTAACGCGGAGACCGGCCTTCCTTGTGTAAAAGGGACTGCCCATCTGCCGGCCGGCTATACCGTGGAGACTTGGGCTGCTCTGGGTCAAAGCCATGGGGGATAGGTCGGAGAGGCAGAATGTCGCCCGGCACGATATTCGATTTCAACCTATCGGTTTTGTCCGGACGTCAGCTCTCTCGGTGCCTCGTCACTGGAGCGTGTCGGATGTTGAGGGCGTACTGGTCATCGACGAGATCTATCGGGAAGGATTGAAAGATATTCAAAAAGGGCAAGACATCGTGGTTATTTTCCATTTTCACAAAAGCCGGGCATTTTCGCCTGCCGACCTGGCCCAAACACCCCCCCATCGTGACCGGTGCATGGGTGTCTTTAGCATATGCTCTCCTTTTCGCCCCAATCCCATCGGCCTCTCCGTGCTCAATGTCCTCGACACTTCGGGCAACGAGATCTCCGTCAGGGGGCTGGATATGATCAATGGAACTCCGATTTTGGATATAAAACCGCATATTGTGGGCAAACACGAGTGTCCGAGTTGCCCGGACAATCCTTCCGAACCCTAAGATTATGTTCTGCCGTGTATCCGCTTTCAATCTCCCGTTTTTATCTCCAAAAAGCCACTACCCATCAAAAAAGTGAGTCCCGTCCCGGAAAAACGGCTTGACAAGCCAGAGCCCTATGCTTATTTTCATTTTTGGCATATACTCATAATGGAGATTTTATGGTTCGGCCCAGAAAAGAACGCATGGTCGACATAGACCCTCGGGCAAGCTATTTTAAACCCCGGGGGATCCCGATGATCGACCTTCAGGAGGTTCGCTTGACCATAGACGAACTGGAGGCACTTCGTCTTGCGGATTTGAACGGATTATCCCATGAGAAGGCGGGAAAGGAAATGGGGGTTTCGCGGGCGACATTCGGGCGCATCGTGGAGGCGGCCCGTCGAATTGTCGCCGATGCACTGATTCACGGCAAGGCAATCAATGTTAAGGGGGGGAACTATAAGTTGGCCGGCACCCGCCAGCGCCGCCCGTTCGTGTGCGACAAGTGTGAACATTCTTGGCACGAACCGCCCGGAACGGGAAGGCCCGAGAGGTGTCCCACATGCGGCAGTA
The DNA here is from genome assembly GCA_964532395.1 of uncultured Desulfobacterales bacterium. Taxonomy (GTDB): domain Bacteria; phylum Desulfobacterota; class Desulfobacteria; order Desulfobacterales. Next base: position 7,402 of record CAZHHS010000050.1, read on the forward strand.
GAAGGCTTCATCGAAGACCCGCAAGTCCGTAGGGTGCCATAAGGAAAAGAGACACATTTATAGTTAGGAGAGGCTTTATGCACATCGTTATTTCATCCCAGGGTCCGGAGTTTGAATCTCAAATAGATCCACGCTTCGGCAGGTGCCAATACTTCGTTTTCGTAAATTCGGACGACATGACTTTGGAGGCTGTGCCCAACCCGAATCTTAATCAGAGTTCCGGGGTGGGAATTCGGTCCGCTCAGTTTGTGTGTGACAAGGGCGTAAAGGCGGTGTTGACGGGCAATGTAGGGCCCAAGGCCCAACAGGTCTTATCCACGGCCGGTGTGGCGGTCATTACCGGTGTTTCGGGGACGGTCCGCCAAGCCGTAGAGGATTATCAAGCCAACCGGCTGGAAACCGGTAGCGCTGGTGCCGGTAGCGGCGCGGATGTGCAGTCGTGGCAAAATACGGCGGTTACCGGCGGCGGTCGCGGCATGGGAATGAAAAGCGGCCGGGGTATGGGTAAGTGCCGAGCCGGTCGAACCGGATACGGGACGGCCGGCACTACCGGCGGTCTAAGAGATGAGACTATTTCAGGCCTGAGATCGGAGGCCGATGGCCTCCGTGAACAGTTGCGGCGTTTGGAGCAACGAATTGAAGAGCTGGAAAAAGGTTAACCCTAAGCTGGACGTTCAAGCAGCTTGACATAAGGAGGTCAAAATGCCCCAAGGAGACGGAACGGGCCCAAGAGGCCAGGGACCGGGAACCGGTCAAGGAAGAGGGGCCGGCGGCGGCCGTGGTTCGAGACCCGGCCCCGGCGGAAATTGTGTGTGTCCGAACTGTGGAGAGAAAACGCCGCACGAAGCGGGAAACCCCTGTTTTCAACAAACGTGCCCGAAATGCGGGACGACCATGACACGAGAGTAAGACTATGATCATTTGTATTGCCAGCGGAAAAGGGGGCACAGGCAAGACGACGGTGGCGACAAACCTGGCCGTATCGTTAGGTGACCCCGTGCAATTGTTGGATTGCGACGTCGAACAGCCTAATGCCCATCTTTTCTTAAAACCGGAGATAACGCATACGGAAAAGGTGACCACCCCAGTTCCCGAGGTGGATCTTGACAAATGTGATTACTGCGGAAAGTGTGGAGAGATCTGCCAATTCAGCGCCATCACCGTGATTGCAGATTATGTGCTCACCTTTCCCGAGCTGTGTCACAGTTGCAAGGGATGTATGATGGTGTGTCCCCACGAAGCAATTTCGGAAAAGCCCAGGGAATTGGGAATATTGGAAAAGGGGACATCCGATTCGGTGGAATTCGTCCATGGTCGATTACGGATTTCCGAGGCCATGTCTCCCCCCCTTATCGAAAGAGTAAAGGAGCAAATCGATTTGGGAAAAACAGCTATTATCGATGCGCCGCCGGGTACGTCCTGTCCGGTGATTTCGACAATGAAGGATTCTGATTTTGTCGTTCTGGTAACCGAACCGACTCCCTTCGGGTTGAATGATTTGAAGCTTGCCGTCGGTGCGGTTCGGATCTTGGGTGTTCCCATGGGGATCGTCATTAATCGCTGTGATGCCGGGGATGATTGCGTTACCCGATATGCAGCGGCGGAAGGGATTCCGGTGATGATGGAGATTCCCGATGACCGTAAAATTGCGGAGGCCTACTCTCGCGGTGTCATGATGGTTGATGCCTTCCCGGACATGAAAGAGAAATTTCAAAACCTCTATGGAAAGATAAGGCAATCGGTTGAATGAAAGAAATTACCATAATCAGCGGTAAAGGAGGCACGGGCAAGACCAGTCTGGTCGCCTCGTTTGCAGCCCTTGCAGAAAACAAGGTGCTGGCGGACTGTGATGTCGATGCGGCGGATCTGCATCTGATTCTTGACCCCGAAGTTGAGGCCAGCGACGACTTCAAAGGGGGGCGAGTCGCTCAGATAGACCCCGACCGGTGTACGGAATGCGGTGAATGTGTGGAGCGCTGTCAATTTAACGCCGTAAGCGATGATTTCGTCATAGACAAAATCGACTGTGAAGGATGCGGCGTCTGCGTCTATTTTTGTCCGGCAGATGCCATTGACTTTCCCAGACGGGTGTGCGGAAAGTGGTATATATCCAGGACCCGTTTTGGGCCCATGGTTCATGCCGCACTCGGCATTGCGGAGGAGAACTCCGGCCTGTTGGTGAGCTTAGTAAGAAACAAGGCCAAGGAATTGGCCAAAGAACAAGGACGGGATATGATACTGGTGGACGGCCCTCCCGGTATCGGCTGTCCGGTCATCGCCTCGGTTACCGGGACGGACGTGGTGTTGATTGTTACGGAACCGACCCTATCCGGCCTTCATGATCTGGGGCGAATCGGTGAGCTAACGGATCATTTTAAGATTCCGACCCTGGCATGTATCAACAAGTTTGACTTGAATCAGGAGGTATCGCAACAGATTGCCGATCATTGTCAAAAGCATGGTATTACCTTGCTGGGCAATATTCCGTATAGCAAATCGGTGACCCATGCCATGGTTGCGGGAAAGAGTATCGTCGAGTATGCCCAAGACGATACATCGGATGCGATCCGGACACTCTGGGGCCAGTTGAAGGAATACTGTGAAGCCTAAAGCGGCAGGAGACGACTTGATTTATGGTCCCGTGCCTTCCCGAAGGCTGGGACGGTCTTTGGGGGTGGACCTGGTGCCCCATAAGGTCTGTTCCTACGACTGTATTTATTGCCAATTGGGCCGGACCACTGAGAAAACCATCGACCGATATCCGTATGTCTCTCCGGAAGTGGTTGCCCGTCAAGTGCGGCAGCAAATCGACGCGGGCGTTCACGCCGACTACGTAACCCTCGGTGGGTCCGGAGAGCCGACTCTCAATAGTAATATCGGGGAGATCATCGCCGCGTTGAAAGCGGATACCGATCTGCCCGTAGCTGTTTTGACCAACAGTTCCATATTGTGGAACCCCGAGGTCCGAGACGCCCTGTGTCAAGCCGACGTGGTACTACCGTCTCTGGATGCCTACGATGGCCGGACGTTTGAGCGGATCAACCGACCGCACCCGGACATTGCGTTCGGGCACATGTTGGAGGGGTTGATTCACTTTCGTCAAGCATTCCAGGGAAAAATCTGGTTGGAGATATTCGCACTGGCGGGGTTAAACGCCGACCCGGTAGGGGCCGAAAGTTTTAGGGAATTGGTTTCAAGGATTGAGCCCGATAGGGTCCATGTGAATACGGCGGTTCGGCCGACATCCGAGTCGTACGCCCGGCGGGTTGAAGACGAAGAGCTGCTTCGCTTTTGTCGGGTTTTAGGGGAAAAGGCGGAAGTGGTGGTACCGTTCCAGGGTGCCCGCAGTCCCGGGAAGCGGCCCGGGACGGAAAAGGATCTCTTGAGCGTGTTGGCAAGACGACCGTGTACCCTACATGACCTTACCGCGTCTCTGAACGTCAGTGAAGATACGCTTCTTAAGTATATCGAGCCGCTGATAGATGACCAGACCATTGAAACGGCGGTGGATGGGACGACGGTTTATTATCGTATGTCCAACCCGAACGAGCTACCCTATGAAAAGAAGGAGGGCGGTTACCAATCATGAAACTGGCGATTACATCGACGGGGAAAGAACTCATCTCAGACCTGGATCCCCGTTTTGGGCGGGCAAAATATTTTATTGTTGTTGATCCGGACAGCTTGGAATATGAGGTGGTGGAAAACAAACAAAACCTTGACCTGCCGCAAGGGGCCGGTATTCAGGCGGCCAAGACGGTCGTAGATCAACAGGCCGACGTTCTGATTTCCGGCAACTGTGGCCCCAAAGCCTTCAAAGTTTTAGCGGCTGCCGGAATCAAGGTGGTTACCGGGGCCAAGGGACGGGTGATGGACGGCATCACCCAGTATGGGAGTGGCCAGCTCAACGAGGCCACACAAGCCAATGTAGAAGGCCACTGGGTATAGGTTTTTTCCGGGTAAGGCCGGTAAATAATGCTAAGGGTTCGCGAAAAAATAACTTCACATTTTGGCATCCCGGCTTCGGCCCGTCTTTGCCCGATGTCTCACTCGCAAAATCTCGACATAGCCTGCTATGCCTGCGATTTTGCTCAATCGGA
>CAZHHS010000051.1:0-11485 GCA_964532395.1 uncultured Desulfobacterales bacterium
TCTTTGTATACCGCCTTATCGTCTACAAGAATTTCCGTCACTTCTGTGGTGAACATGTCCCGAATGGCCCGTATGGCCAAATGGCGTTCCTTGTACAACAGGCAGGGGGCCGGCGTGGACATGCCCCGTTTCTTTATGTTTTCCCACAGCCTCAGGAGGTAACGAACGTCCTTGGATATGTTGCGCTTGCTTTGCTGATAACCCGCCGTGCGAACGATCGTTCCCACGCCTTCAGGTATTTTTAAGGACGCGATGATATCCTTGAGGCGTTTTCTTTCCTTCTCGTCGGCGATCTGCCTGGAAATTCCCGAACTCTTGGCGCCGGGCATCAAGACTGTGTAGCGGCCAGGCAGAGAGATGAACGTGGTAACCATGCTGCCCTTGTGCAACATAGGTTCTTTGGTTACCTGAACCAGGAGTTCCTGACCCGGTTTAATGAGATCGGAAAAGCCGGGCTGTTTTTTCGTACTGCCTTTCGGTTTCTCCGCGAAATAGTCGCTGTGAATGTCGTGCCGTTGTAAAAAGGCGTTTTTTTCCGCGCCATAGTCGACAAAGGCGGCCTGGAGGCTCGGTTCGACCCGGGTAACCTTTCCTTTGTAAATATTGCCCCGGGTTAACTCACCGGCGGTGGTTTCAATACTGAAATTTTCCAGATTGCCGTTTCTGACCAGCGCGATGCGGCACTCTTCAGGATCGACGGCGTTGATCAATATCTTGTATTGTTCTTTTTTAGCTGTCATAAGGTCTCGTTATTGCCCTTTCCCGGAAATCCTATCATGGTATCGGAGGACTTGGTACATGAATGCCTCAAGGCGTGTGGTCGTGTTCGTTTCCGTCTGACCATCATAGGACAAATTCAAGTAGGGAATGTTGTCGTTGTCTTCCTTTAATCGCTTAAGTAGGGCACTGACTATCGTACCGGGCATGCAGGTAAAGGGCATAATACTTACCAGGCCGGCGGCCCGCCGTTCCACGTAATCGATCCCTTTCCCTACGCTCAATACGGATTCGCCCCGAAAACGGGGGTCCACATAGGCGGCGGCCTTTTGAAGCAGCTTTCTTGTAGGGGGTTCCCACAAATATCGCAGGCTGTTGTTGAATACACCGGCGTAGCGGTGTTCATACCGTCTCTGCAGGTAATCGGTCCAGAGGTTCTTCAACCAGGTGCCCGGCTGTCTTTTTTCAAAACTGCGCTGTTTGGCAATGAAGTTGATGTACAATACCCACTCGGCAATCGGTGACATCCAGACTTCCCCGCCCAGGGCCTCGATTTTTTGAATGGCGTCTTCGTTGGCGAACCGGTTGGCCCGGGTATAGATCTCGCCCACAATGCCGACCACCGGTTTGGGCTTGGAGCCGTTCAAGGACAGCGAATTGAAAGCGGACCGGATCTGTTCCAGCGTCCCCATGATGCTGCCCCGATTTTCCACGGCACGGCATATCTTCTCCAGTCCCTGGTTGTAGAGCCGATTGGAGGCGCCGGGCTCCGCTTCATACGGACGGATCTGTCGAACCAGTTTTTCAAGCAGGTCGACGGCTACCAAGCCCTGCCAGCCGAGCTTGGGAAAGTCGCTGCTCATCATCCCAAGTTCTTTGTAAAAGACTTCACTTTGGTCCGGCGCGTATATGGGCACATGGGAATACCCGAGTTTATCGAGTATCAGCCGGTGAAAGCGGTGGTACTGCCCGTAGCGACAGGGGCCGGTACCGGAAGGCATAAAAAAGGCCGATTTGTCGGGATCAAAGTCGGAGCGACGGGTTTGCCTGACCATGTCTCCGGTGGTCAAGATGCAGGGGTAACACTCCTTGCCGGAGGTAAACTGACGTCCGACCACCACGGTTTCCTCGTCTGATTCCGGAAGGACCTCCGCTTCCACCCCACAGGCCCGAAAAGCGGCAGCCACGGCATAGGCCTGGTCGCTCATGGGCGGGATAAATACTTTGCGCTTCGGGGAGCCTGTTCCTGTGGGACGTGCCTTTACCGCCCGTTGAGACCGACCGGGGGCGGCGTTCTTGAGGCTGTCTAAAAAGGCCTCCAACCGTGTGATTGCACCCACATCGGCGCTGTGTTCGTCGATTTCGATTTCCAGGTAAGGTTTTCCCTGCAGCTTTTCGTGAAAGAAATGAGAGATAAAGGAATCGGGCCCGCAACCGAAGTTGGTAATATATATGGCGAAAAGGTGAGGGTTGTCGCGAATGATTTCAGCCGCCGCCATGATTTTTTGCCCGAATCGCCAGTATTGATCGAGGACATCCCGACTCCGTATTGCCGCCTCGTCGAGACGCAAAAAATCCATGGGCATGGCCAGTGTGTCGAGGTCCCTCAGTTTTTTGGGAAGATTCAAGTTAATCCCCGGATCAAAGCCATTGTACGGACGACTGACCACGATCATTAGTTTTTCATCCGGTCCCAGCCCCTCCAATATGGTATCCCCGCGGGTCTTAAGCCGGCCATAGAAACGTTCCTGGGCGTTCCAGGCGTCTTCAGCCGCCTGCGAAACCTCATTGGACGAGACTCCCAGCGATTGCGTCAGCGATTTGAGCCCCTTGAGAAGCTTGGAATATCCCCTCCCGAAGTACAGAACCGGCTGTATGGTCCGAACGCCGGCCTTTTTAAAGTCGACGGAAGAGTGAATTGTATAGGCCAGGGTCTGGGCGTAGGGGCACAGGTAACCAAAAGCCGACCCGGCGGCCCGCTTTAAATCGACCACATGAGGCAGAAAGACCGTCTTGACACCCCTTTCCACCAGGTCCAGAAGATGACCGTGGGCGACCTTGATGGGAAAACAGGTTTCCGCCACAATGGTTTCCACACCGTTGTGAATCAGTCGCTTATGGGTTTGTTCAGAGATAACGACCCGGTACCCCAGGGTTTCAAAAAAGGTGATAAAAAACGGGGCCAGTTCCATAAAGAACATGGTCCGGGGAATACCGATGTCTCCCCGTCTATGCTTGGCTTGCCTGTGAACGACCTCCTCAAACGGGGTCTCCAGGAGCCATTTTTGCCTTTCTGCAAAAAGGTCCGGAAGGGTCCGTGTTTGGGTGCCCGGGGCTTTGCTTTCATATCGCTCGCAGCGACCACCGTAGAAGAGGGGACGCTCTCCCCCTTCCACCGAGACCTTGCGTATTTCGCACCGGTTGGGGCACTTGTTGCACTCAAAGGAACGGATGGTGTACCGGGATTTGCTGACATCGAATCCCTTAAACCGGGAGTCCTTCCAGGTGCGTTCTTTCATGGCCAGCAGGGCGGCGCCGATGGCCCCGGTGACGTCACAGTGCGGGGGTACGCGGACGGGTTTGCCCACCGTCTTTTCGAAAGCGGCGACAATTCCCGCGTTTTGGGCGGTGGCCCCTTGATAAAATATAAAATCACCGATGGTTCGATGTTCCACCACCCGGTTGAGGTAATTTTCGACGATGGAGTAACTCAACCCGGCAACCAGGTCGTCCTTGTTGCATCCCAACTGCTGGTAGTGGACCAGGTCCGATTCCATGAAGACCGTGCAACGCTCTCCCAACCGCACGGGATTCTTTGCCGTGGTTGCCAACCGGCCGAACTCTTCCTTGATGGACATGCCGAGCTTTTCCGCCTGTTCTTCCAGAAAGGAACCGGTTCCGGCGGCACATACCTTGTTCATCATGAAATCGACAATCACGCCGTCTTTCAAGCTGATGTATTTGGAATCCTGACCGCCGATTTCAAATATGGTGTCCACGCGGGGATCGATATCGGCGGCCGCCGTCGCCTGGGCGGTGATCTCGTTACGAATAATGTCTGCGCCCACAAAGTCTCCGGTGAGATACCGTCCGGATCCGGTGGTGGCTGCGCCCGCCACCTCTACCCGGTGTCCACACTGCCGGCCTACGATGCGCAGTCCTTCTTTGACGGCTTCCAGTGGGCGCCCGGCGGTCATCAGGTAAGCCTTAGCAACGAGTTCCCTGTCGGCATTGATTAAAACAACGTTGGTGCTGATGGACCCTACGTCGATGCCCAGATAGACCGACTCCCTTTCGTCGGGTGTTTGCCGCGGCGCCTTCTTGGCCGGTGGCCGGTGGGCATTAGGGGAATTTTGTGAACTGTCGGTCAGCGGGGGTAGCCGTTTGGCCTTGGGCGTATGGGTTGCCAGATGATCTAGAAGATGTTCCAGGCCTCGAAAGGGACGGGCCCGCTCGGGGTTACTTTCGATGGTCGTCAGGGCCGCCCCGATAGCGCCCATGGACGCATAATGGGTGGGGACGACAAGGGTTCCGTCTTCCAGGCCCAAGACCTGCTCAAAGGCCTTTCGCACGCCATGATTGGCCGCTACGCCGCCCTGAAATATCACCGGTGACTCGACGCTTTTGCCCTTTCCGATATTGCTTTTCAGGTTTCTGGCCAGGGCGAAACAAAGTCCGGCGATGATTTCAAAGTCGGGGGTGGCGCCTTGCTGCAAATGGATCATGTCCGTTTTGGCGAAAACGGTACAACGTCCGGCGATGCGCGGCGGTGTTTCCGATTGCAGGGCCAACCGGCTGAATTCCTCGATGCTGTATCCCATTCGATGGGCTTGTTGGTCCAGAAAAGAACCGGTTCCGGCGGCACACAGGCTGTTCATGGCGAAGTCATCGATGATTAGATTCCCCGAGTCGTCCAGCCGCGTGAGGATCAGCTTGGCGTCCTCCCCGCCGATTTCGATGATGGTTTTTGTGTCCCGGTGAAAGTGCTCCACCGCCTTGGTTTGGGCGATGATTTCGTTGACCAACTGTCCCCCCATGACCTCCGCCACTTGCGCGGCGCCGGTCCCCGTCAGGGAACAGGATGCCACGCGGTCGGGGGGGAATTTTTCAAGCAGTCTGGTCAGAACCCGTGTGGCTACTTCCAAGGGCTTGCCTCGGGACCTGCTGTAATCTTCCCAAAGGATGTCCAAGGCGTTGGTAAGAACCACCGTGTTGACGCTCACGGAGCCGATATCAATCCCGATATGGACCGAGGCGTTGCCGTTACCCGTCATAGGATCGCTTATACCGTTTGTAACATTCATCTTATGCGTCTGCTCATTTGCCGGAGAAAGACAAAAGGTTGTGGGTAGGGGTGCATCTATCCTGTCCCTTAGCACCGCTGTGCAAAAAAGACAACCCCTTCTAAACCTTGGCTGAGAAATCGAGTATCCAGCGGATCAGATTGATTCCGACAAGCATCAAACCCTCCGCTCTGGAAACCCGGAAGCCCGTAAACATAAAAAAAACAACCAACATGACCACGCCGACCAACAACCACAAGCTGGTTAATCCGGCGGGGTCAATGGAGAGCGGCCCGAGCATCCCGGCCAGCCCCAGGACCCCCAGCAGATTGTACAGGTCACTGCCGATCAAGTTGCCGATCGACATGGCGTGCCGGCCTTTGACGGCGGCCATGAGAGAGGTGGCGAACTCAGGTGCCGAGGTGCCTGCCGCCACGATGGTGACCCCGATGACCCACTCCGACAAGCCCAAGCCCCTGGCCAGACAGGATGCCGACCAGACCAGCAGATGTCCGCCCCCCACGACACTCGCCAATCCGACTACCAACAAGGGGATGTCTTTCCAGTCGGCGGCTCGCTCCTCGGTGGGTTTGGGCGCATCCGCCTTGTTGAAAAAGAGATAGGCGATATATGCCACCAGGGTGGAAAAAAGGATCACTCCCTCCCCGGGCGATAAAGTCAGATCGACAAGAAACAGGCCCAACAAACAGGACATGGCCAGCAGAAAAATGCCGTCTCGCCAAACGATGGTCGGCGTGGTGGCGATTGGGCGGATGGCGGCGCAACCGCCCAGGATGAACCCCAGGTTGAAAATGTTGGATCCGACGACGTTGCTCACGGAAATGTCCGGCAAACCTTGCATTGCGGCGTTTATGGTGACTGCGAATTCCGGGGCCGACGTTCCGATGGCCACGATGGTCAGTCCGATCGCCATGTCGGACATATGAAACCGGTTGGCGATTCGGACAGCCGAATCGACAACCCATTCCGACCCTTTCCAGAGAAGTCCGGCCGATAATATCGCCGTCGGTATTGCCCATATGAAGCTGTTCATTCACTCGGCCTTTCAGCGTACCGGCAAGCGTGAAGACGAAAAGCGGTCTCTCAGATCCAGATAATAGCGCGCTTCTTCGACGCGTCCACGCTTCAGGCATCCACTTGCATAGATAGAGCACTTTTCCCTTAAAACGTCCACCGCCGCCCGCTCCTGGGTCCTCGAGAGTCCTGGTGCGGGCGGGTTTTCAAGAATCTTGCGAAGTGCATAAATCCGAAACCGGTCCAGACCCGGCTGCCTGGAGAGTTGATCCCGGTGTCCCCCCCGCTTGATGACCAGAGGGGGCGGCAGCAGATAGACCGGGAATCGACAGGTCGTTCGCAACCATAGATCATAATCCTCACAGGCGGGCAACCGCTCGTCGTAGACACCGACTTGATCAAACAGACTTCGGCGTATCATGACCGCCGAGGGACTTACAAGGCAAAGTCGGGTGGAATCTTCAAAGATCATTCCCGACGGTTTAATGTGGCGACGTTTGGGATTAACCTGCACGCCGTTTCTGATCCAGGTTTCTTCCGTTTGGCAGATCAGGGCGTCGGGCCGCTTTCGGAAAAACGCGGTTTGGGCGGACAACTTGTCCGGCAGCCACAGGTCGTCGGAGTCTAAAAAGGCCACGTACCGGCCTCGGGCTAACGAAATCCCCCGATTTCGAGCCGCACTTACTCCCGAGTGGTCCTGTCTGGCCACCCGAAGGGTCGTATATGCTGCCAGTAGTTCCGGGGTATTGTCTGTCGATCCATCGTCAACGACTATGAGTTCGAAGTCCCGGAACCGTTGGGCGAACACGGAATCGATCGCCTCTTTCAGGATCCAGGCGCGATTGTGCGAGGGAATGATGACGCTTACCAGGGGCATACGATCAGAGATCACTCCGCCTGCAATCACTGTGATAATCCGTCTTCTTTCGGACGGCTGAAGGTGTCTAATGGGTTCCGAAACCGACGATTGAGCCACTTCAAACCATAGCGGGGCGGAAAATTCAATTTCTTTTCATCATCAGGGCTTGGCGGTGGCTTTTTCCCTTGAAATAAGTGGTTGGCCTTGTTAATAGTTCAGGCCTGTTTGGCAAATGTTCCGAAGTTGGATGGGTCTGGCACGGTTCGTGCTAATACGTTGCTATTACGTTACTTATTTGGATTGACGGGCAGTGACCCGAGGGTTCGCCCTGGAAAGAGACGGGGTCGGTTCGGTTGGCTCGTCTTTTAAACGGCTCTGTCGGACAAATCGATGACTGCTTGAAGTCGTTGTTTATTCCCCGGTACGCAGCACATCATAAAACACGAGACGGTAGGAGACATGCAAGGTGTTAAATGCACTTTTGGGTAAGATATCCAATGACTTGGCCATTGACTTGGGAACGGCCAACACGTTGGTGTATGTGAAGGGCAAGGGCATTGTCCTCAGCGAGCCTTCCGTTGTGGCGGTTCGAACAGACAATCGATCAAAAAACAGGGTTCTGGCCGTCGGGGCGGAAGCCAAGCGCATGCTGGGCCGAACACCGGGAAATATCGTGGCTATTCGTCCCATGAAGGACGGGGTGATCGCCGACTTCGAGGTGACGGAAGCCATGCTGCGCCACTTCATCCGAAAAGTGCACAACCGCCGAAGTTTGATTCGTCCCCGGATTATCATTTGTGTCCCCTCGGGGATCACCCAGGTTGAAAAACGGGCCGTAAAAGAGTCGGCGGAGTCGGCGGGAGCCCGGGAGGTATTTCTTATTGAAGAGCCGATGGGCGCGGCGATCGGTGCCGGTCTTCCGATAACCGATCCCACATGCAACATGGTCGTGGACATCGGCGGCGGAACAACCGAAGTGGCGGTGATATCGCTGGCGGGCATCGTGTACAGTCGCTCCATTCGAATCGGCGGAGACAAAATGGACGATGCGATTGTCCAATACATCAAACGCAAATATAACCTGCTGATAGGAGAAAGAACAGCGGAACTGATCAAGACCACCATTGGCAATGCCTATCCCAACCCGGAAAACATCGAAACGATAGAGGTCAAGGGTCGGGATCTGGTGTCCGGGATACCCAAGATCTTGGCCATTGATTCTGAGGAAATCCGGGTAGCAATCTCGGAACAGATCGAGTCGATTGTGGAAACCGTCAAGACGGCACTCGAACAGACCCCCCCGGAACTGGCAGCGGATATTGTCGATACCGGTATCGTCATGACCGGTGGTGGGGCCCTGCTCAAAAATCTGGACAAACTCCTCCGAGAAGAGACCTCCCTGCCCATCCGGGTGACGGATGACCCTCTGTCCACAGTTGTTTTGGGTTCAGGTAAGGCATTGGAAGAGATTACGCTTCTACGAGAGGTAACCATTCAGTAAAGGGGTGTGGGACCTCAAGAGCTCCTTTGCCGGCCAGGGTCATGTTTTCGAAAAGACTGCTTACGATTTTTTGTCTCATCCTTTTTGCGTTAATCAACATTATCCTGCTTTCCGTCAGTGCCAAGCGGGGTCATACCAACAGCCTAGCCGACAGGATAATCCTGGCCGCCATTGCCCCCTTCCAGGGGGGAGTGACGGCATCGGTCAATTTCTGCGAACACGTGTGGGACCACTATTTCTGGTTGCTGTCTACCCGGCAGGAATATGACCGGTTGAAACAACGGCTCGAACAGGTTGAGGCCGAGCGAAGCCGGTACCTCGAAACCCGGCATACCTGTCAACGGCTCCGCAGACTCCTGGGCATGAAAGAAGACCTGGCCCATCCGTCCCTGGCCGCCCGGGTCGTGGGCGTGGATCCGTCCGGGTGGTTTCATTCCATTCTCATTGATGTGGGGGCTCGGGAGGGGGTGAGCAAAGGGATGCCCGTGGTCGTCCCAAGAGGTATCGTCGGTCGGGTGGTAAAGACGTCCTTTGCCCACTCAAAGGTTATGCTGATGATCGACCGAAGCAGTGCCATAGATGCTTTGGTGCAACGGACACGGGCCCGGGGGATCGTCGAAGGAAAAACCGCCGAATATTGTCTCTTCAAGTATGCCTTACGAAAAGACCCTATCGAGGTAGGGGATGTGGTGATATCATCCGGGCTGGACGGGGTCTTTCCCAAAGGCCTGCGGATCGGTGCCGTAAAGCATGTAGCCAAATCGCCGGCCGGTATCTTTCAAAGCGTTGATATTGAGCCGTTTGTCGACTTCGCAAAACTGGAAGAGGTTTTGGTCATTACCGAACCCAACGGTGAGGGCGAGGAAGGATGAAGGCGGCCGGCGTATATATCGTGCTGGGAATGGCGTTGGTGATTTTAAGAACCACCGTGTTGGGTTTGCCCTTTTTTCATAACGCCGTCTACGATCTGCTGCTTCCCATTGTGGTCTTTGTCCGACTCCGGTTGCCGGTCAAGCAGGGTCTTTTTGTCGTTCTCTTTATGGGGTATGTCATGGATCTGGTTTCCGGCGGACAATTCGGGCTTTACATGACCACCTATTTGTGGGTGTTTATCGGCGTAAAATTGATTTCCAATTATTTATCCATAGAGGAAAATTTCACCCTCTTGGTTGTGCTCGTGGTTTGTGTCCTGTTTGAAAACCTGTTGTTCCTGGTCTTTTCTCTGGGTGCGGGTGACGGTGTCTTCCTGGCCGTCCGTATGGTCCAGCCCCTGCTGTGGCAGGTTGCCCTGGTGGTGCTTACCGGACCTTTTATACTGGGTATACTGGCCAACGTGCATTATCGTCTTCAGGGGGGTGATGGTAAGTAGTCGTTCATGCAAGACAATTACTTAAAAACGGTCGATACGGATTGGTACCGCCATCGATTGTCCGGTAGCGTGATCTTCGTGCTGGCGTTTTTTCTGATCCTGGGCGCCCGTCTCTATTATCTGCAGGTGGTTAAAGGGGCTGAGTTTCGGAGGCTTTCGCAAAACAATTGCGTCCGTCTCCGCAGCATTCCGCCTCCCCGTGGATTGATTTTTGACCGAACCGGCCGGCTGGTGGTAGACAACCGGCCGTCGTTTAACGTGTCCATTGTCCCCGAAGATGCCGATGATCCCGAAAGGGTGGTGAAAGAATTGGCCACCCACCTGAACGAAGATGCGCAAGCACTGCTGGCCAGGCTGGAAGCGAGACGCGGCGGGGCCTTGTTCAAGCCTGTTTTGCTGAAACGAGACTTGAGCCGGGACTCGGTGGCCGTGGTGGAGGCCCACAAATTGGATTTGCCCGGTGTGATTATCACCGTGGAACCGATGCGTCACTATATCGAAGAGGAGCGGGCCTGCCACTTGATCGGGTACCTGGGGGAGATCAGTGAGGCCGAACTCAACAGCGGGAATTATCCGGACAACCGGAACGGCGATTTTATCGGTCGATTCGGCATTGAAAAAAGCTATGAGGCCGATTTCCGCGGAAAACCGGGGCGAAAGCAGGTTCAGGTTAATGCGCTGGGTCAGGTGACGCGGGTGTTGAAGACCCTACCCGCACAGCCGGGCAAGAACTGTTACCTTGCATTGGATTTGGCCCTTCAGCGAAGAGCCGAGGAAATGTTTCAGGAAAAAGTGGGGGCGGCCGTTGCGTTGGATCCGGCGAACGGGCGCGTGCTGGCCATGGTCAGTAGCCCGGCGTTTGACCCGAATGCATTCGTGGAAGGAATGAGCGCGGAGACCTGGAATGCCCTGGCGTCGAATCCGTTCCATCCCATGAGAAACAAGGCGATCCAGGCACAATATCCCCCGGGGTCGACGTACAAGATCATTACCGCTGCCGCCGGTCTGGAAGAGGAAGTGATCGAAGATGATACCCAGCACTTTTGTCCGGGACACTACCGATACGGAAACCGCACCTATCGGTGCTGGAAGCGAGGGGGGCACGGGTCTGTTGAATTGATTCAGGCCATCGCTCAGTCCTGCGACGTCTTCTTCTACAAGGTGGGGGAGCAACTCGGTGTAGACGTTCTGGCCGAATACGCCGGCGCTTTCGGCCTGGGCAGGCCGACCGGTGTGGATCTCGATAATGAAGTTTCCGGTTTGGTGCCGACGCAGGCGTGGAAGCTTCGGAAAACGGGGGTGCCCTGGCAGGGAGGAGAAACCCTGTCGGTGGCCATTGGACAGGGGTTTAATTTGGTTACGCCTCTCCAGATGGCTTCCCTGGTGGCTGCCGTGGCCAACGGCGGCGTGATTTACAAGCCCTTACTGGCGGAGCGGATTGAAGACGTCAACACGGGAGAAGTGACGGTCATTGAGTCGGAAGATATGGGACGGTTACCGGTCTCCGATGAAACGCTGGAACGGATCCGGCATGGATTGGTGGCGGTGGTCGACAGTCGTAGAGGAACCGGCCGGATTGCGGACATCGATGGGGTCAGTGTCGCCGGCAAAACGGGAACGGCGCAGGTCGTGGCCATGGGAGAACGTCCCGATGCGGATGAAGAAGAAAAGATACCGTTTCGATTTCGGGACCATGCCTGGTTCGTCGCCTTTGCGCCGGT
>CAZHHS010000052.1:0-11417 GCA_964532395.1 uncultured Desulfobacterales bacterium
TATTTTTTCGTTCCCTTGACCAGCGTCTCTTTGAGACAAATGCTCGCCAAAAGCGCAACGACACCGCAGAAAAAGAGAAGCAGAAAGGCCTGTTCGTAACCGGCGACGGTAAAGGCGTCCCCGGCGCGCCCGTGTCTTTCCAGAACATAACCGAGCACCGGCTGGGCCACCGCCCCACCGGCGAAGGGAAACAGGTTGACCAGCCCCGTGGAAGTCCCCGCAATCTGTATCGGAAACAGCTCCTTGGCGGTAGTAAAGCCGATGACCACAATGGCGCTGGAAAAAATGCCGAGCCCCAGACAAATGGCGTAAAGCACCGGTATCGTCAACTCGGCCGTACGAAACGCCAACAGGCCCGTCATTAACACCAGAACGCTGCTGGAAAGGACGAGAACCGGCTTCCGTCCGCGAAATATCCGGTTGGACAAATAACTCACCGTGGGACTTCCCACGATCATGCCGACAGCCAACATGGACAGGATATTTCCGGCCTCTCCTTTCGTCAGCCCATGAACGTGCATGAGGTAAGGGCCGCCCCACAGGCCTCCAAAGGAGAAAAAGACCGCGCAGTCGAAGAAAAACCAGACCGCCACGGGCCAAAACCAGGGGTAGGCCAGGACCTTTTTCATCCCATCCAACAGCCCGACCCGCACAGGGACCGGTCCGACCCGATCGGTGGGAGAGGGCCACCCCTTGTCGGCCGGGCGATCTCGTACCAAAAGCCAGACCAGGCCCGCCAGGAGCAGGGTGATCCACCCGACCATGATAAAGGAAAACCGCCAGCCCATCCAGGTACTCAAAAAGGCGAGCGGACCGGCCGCCGAAAGGGAACCGAGTCCCCCGACAGCCATAAGGATCCCCGTCATGGTGGCGAATTCCCTGACCCGAAACCACTCGGCCAGGACCTTCATGGTCGGCACGAACAGCATGGAGACCCCCAGACCCACCAGGGTTCTCCCCACGATGGCCACGAACACGGAGGGGGCCAGACCCAGAATGAGCGAACCGATGAAGGCCACGATAAAAAAGAGCGTGATGGTTCGTCGGGGGCCCCACGAATCGGAAAGCAAACCGGCGGGCAGCTGCATGACGGCATAGGGATAAAAGTAGGCCGACCCCAGAAGGCCCAGGAGGGGACCGCCGGCATCGAGGTCCGCCATCATATCCACGGCCACCACCGCCGGACAGAGCCTGTGGAAATAGACCAGGATGTAGCTCGTAGCCAAAATCCAGAAAATCAGCCAGCGATACCGAAGTGCCTTGTGCAAAGAGTCAGTCACCCGCTTGCGCGCCTCTGTTCCTCTGGAGACACTCGTGACATGTTGACGGCATTGATTCTTGTCTCCACCTATTTGTCGTCAAAAACCGATTCAGCAACCTATCCTGCCAGTTCATCCGATCGGCCTCACAATATCAACTTGCTTACCGCGGACGGAGATAACCCAAATTTTCCGGCTACAGAAACTCCGCTGATCATACAGTAAATGTCAAGTAACAAGCAAATGATCGGGCGAAGTTCCTACCTCAAACACCGGGAAAAAGCATCGGTTCCCTCTCCCCTCGCGGGAGAGGGCTGGGGTGAGGGGGCGGGTGGGAAGGTAATTAAGCGGCGCTAATCAGGTCCGCCCTGGTTTGGACTCGGTGTGACGAACTTGACACACTCGGAGTTTACCAGGCAATCTTTCGAGTCAATTTCCAGATGAAAGAAGGTCTGTGTCCCATTGAGGTAATCCGACAATCGCGGATAGGCACTCGGCAAATCGTTATATATGTAACCACTCACATGATATCCTGAAAAAAAAGTTATCTGAGCCAAGACCTTAGCCGATAATCGGGCGGTGTCCGGCACTTCGTGGTGATTTAAATATGCGATCAGGATAGCACGCTTTCGAACAATCGTTATTTCTCCATTTTCCACTTCAAACGGAAGGTATGTCCGCTCTCCGTTGAGTAGATCTCCAATCGATTCCGGACCGTGCCGCTGAGACGAGTTAAGGGAGACGAAGAAGCTGCCTGCCTGCCGGGACTGATCGGCAAACACTACCTCCGCCGGCCTCTTTTCTTTTTGGATCGTAAACACTGTTTCTCCTACTCCGCGCTTGCTTCGTCCACCCGGCGCGCCCCCTCGATAAGCATGGACATCAAAGGGCTGTGGATGGTGCGATCCGGAAACTGATCGCAGGAGACAATATGGAAGTTGCCCTCCTGCCAGGCCACAAGAGAATAAAAGGCTTCATCGCCATTCAAACCATCCGTTTGAGCATGGATGATTTCGCCGCTCTGCATATAGATTACGCCGTGCCGATCCCGGGATGCGAGGCGTATTTCAACGTTTTTTTCTCCTGCCGACAAACTCTGAATCAAGTCGGACGAGCTCATTTCCGTCAGGGACCCATGGACCCCCGATGGTTCCTGTGCGGACTGCCTTTGGCTGAGTAGACGTTGTACTTTTAGGGCCAAAACTTCCACATCCACCGGCTTTTCAAGGAAATCATCCGCCCCGGCCTCGAGGCATTCGGCCTGAAGCCTTTCCCCTTTATCCGCGGTAAGGAATAAGAACGGGATCTTGCCTGTTTCATTTTTCCTCTTCACGGCCTTACACAATTTCAGGCCGCTTGTGTCTCCAAGGGCCACTTCGGAGATAATCAGATCCACAGGGGAGTTGGAAATGGTCTTTATGGCATCCTGCGCCGTTTTTGCGATTTGGATCTCAAATCCCTCGTTGCTTAATCGAAGGAATATGGGAGAACCCTCGGCAGCCTGCGGATCCACGACGAGGATGCGAGCCGAGGTCCTTCGATCGACCCCGTCCAAAAATTCTTCTTCCTTGATAATACGCAGCAAGGTTTCGATAACGGCTATAGCACCGGGAAGTGCGATTTCGTGTTTCAGGGTCTCTCTGATTCGGGTTACGTCGCCACCGGCGTCGGGGTACTGCTGGACAAAGACTTGATATCTCTTGACGGTCTCCAGAATAGTTGCTTCCACCCGGGTCTGCTTATCGTACCGATCAGGCCAGATAATTTCATGCAATCGATAGGGCGTGGTGGCCTGTCTCACGAATTCATCCCCGATCTGCTCTCCTGACAACCAAGCCGCAAATGTAACCCCGTCCACCACACTGCGAGCCAAGCGCATACGCAAGGCAACCAATCTACAGTGCTTGACTCGCTCCACCGTTTCCTTGAGCTTGCCGGGATCACTTTGTAGGTTTTTACGGACGAGAAAGGCGATGGCGTTGACCAACGCATCACTCATTTGACGATAACTATATTCCTGTCCCAACAAAAACGGTGTGACTTCATAGTAAGATATAGGCGGGAGTTGGATCTTGCTGCGTAGCTCGGCGAGCCATGAACCCTCGGGGCGAAACGTCTCGCTGTTTACCACGAGTAGATCGGGAGCGTTGTCTGCAAAACAATTTGCCACGTCGTCGGGAGAAATGGCCCATGCAACATGATCGTAGCCTTCGGTCTGGAGTAGGGCCTTTATGGCCCTCGCGCGCGGCTGATCGGCTTCTAACAACACGATCCTTTCCGAACGCCGGACTTTGTCATCCAGCGTCAAGGCGGACGCCGCAAGCTGTTGGTTAGGAAGGATGGAAAAATCCTCGGGAATCTCTAAAACCGGCTCGGAATTTAATTGTTTACCCTTGTAGAATACGTCAATGGCCTGCGCGATCTCTGACGCCGACGCCACGGAAAAAGAAACCGTTGCCACGTGGGGAAGGGTGGATTTTAATCCCTCGGTGAGTTGGGGGTCTGTTGGGTCGGCGACAGCCAGAAGAAGCTTTCTGCTTCGGGCGTCATATTTTACCGGAAATATCGTCAACCGCTCCGCCGATTTTAATGAGACACTCGATTTTGTCACTTCGGACGGCGCCCGCTTCAGCAGGGAGATATAGGGTTTTTCAAAAACCGCAGCAAGGTATTGCCCCAATTTGTCGTAGTCGACGAATTCCAGAAACAAGAGCGCTTCTTCCAAGGACATGTTTCGGGTCAACGCGTAGTCCTGAGCCTGAAAGAATTCGTCTTCACTTACGAGCCCGTTTTGTACCAAGTATGTCTGCAAGCCGGCTGGGTCTGTCATATCGGTGTCCGGATGATCTACGCCATTTCTTCCTTGTCTTCGGGGACGGTTTCCTCCGACGCTATCAAGTCCGCTTCCGCAAGTTTTCTGATGGCCTCTTCCATCGATTGCATGCCGACGTTCTTACCGGTCTGAATCACCGATTCGATTTGATACGTCTTTCCTTCTCTGATCAGGTTCTGGATGGCGAGACTCGATATCATCACCTCCACCGCCGCCACCCGTCCCTTCCCGTCCTTTTTCTTTAACAATTGCTGTGAAATAACCCCCTGTAACGACTCGCTTAACATGGTTCTCACTTGCTGTTGTTGGTCTGTGGGAAAGACATCAATAATCCTGTCCACCGTCTTGGCCGCGCTGGAGGTGTGCAACGTCCCAAGTACCAGAAGCCCGGTTTCAGCACCCGTCAAGGCCAGGTGAATCGTTTCCAGATCCCGCATTTCACCAACCAGTATGACATCCGGGTCCTCCCTCAGGGCGGCCCGTAAACCATCGGAAAAATCCCGCACGTGCAGTCCGACTTCCCTCTGATGAATGAGACACTTCCTTCTGGAATGGATAAACTCAATAGGGTCTTCCAGTGTAATGAGGTGATACTTCTGTTCCTTATTGATCAGGTCTATAATCGCCGCCAGTGTGGTCGACTTGCCCGAGCCCGTCGCACCGGTGACCAACACCAAGCCACTTTGCCGGCGGGCCAGCGACTGAACGGATTCCGGCAGCATCAGTTCCCTCATCGTTTTGATTTCGGTGGGTACAAGACGGAAGGCACCAACATATCCGTTCCTTTCGTTGTAGACATTCGCCCGAAAACGTCCCATGCCCTCGATTTGATATGCAAAATCGATATCTTTTCGTTCCTTGAAAACATTCATCTGATCCGAATCCAGGAGTTCCAGCAAGAGGACCTCGACCTCGTCGGGGGAAAGATCGTGGTATTTGACCCGTTGTAGGCTTCCGTCAATACGCAGCACAGGTGGCTCGCCGGCACAGATGTGGAGATCGGAAGCATTATGCTGAACCATCATCCTCAGTAAGGCATCGATCTTTGCCAACCCTACCTCCGTGGGCTTAAAAGCTTGGAATTAGAAGCATTTTTACATGAAACGGCCACGTCCGAACCGAGCCGCTCGAAAATAACTGTGTCTAGGAGCCTGTCGGAGAACGGTAAAAGCCGCGCGTTCATTACTTATCGGCAAACATCTTGAAAAACTCAAGACCGATGCCCCGTCAACAGAGCCAAAACTTTTTATAACTCCCCGGCATTACTGCTAATCCCGGGGACACAACCTGGCGATGTCCGCGGTGTCGACCCCCTTCACAGCTAGCAAAATCCGGGCCCAAAAGTCTGTTCACAGCTATTTTGCAATTTTCAAACAGGAGGGCTTTTGTATAACAAAAACCTTGCTCTAAGGCGTTAAACGACTCAGTCCAAATCTTTTTCTGTTCATAACGCCATGTTAATCATGGCCGGCGCCTTCTTCCTCTGTCTTTCTTCCAATCAACACACCCACGACAACTACCGCAAGCCCCAAGACATCGGTCGGCAGCAAGCGGTCCCCGAAGGCCATCCAGGCCATCAGCATGGTCACAGGCGGACCGAAATAGAAGAGGGCGGCCACTCGGGTTGCGTCGATGCGACCGATCAGCAGCCACATCAGAGCGTACGCCGCCAGGGAAACACCGCCGATCAACCACAACAGCGCCCCCGCAAACACCGGGGTCCATGTGGTCTCCAGCCCATCCACCCACAAAGCGGGAATCGTAACGGCAAGAGCCGTCCCGAGGCTCTGGTAGAATAGTCCCGCGTCTATGGACAAGCGCCACGCATGATTTTCGACCTCTAACCGGCGCTGTACCAGGCTGGCGGCTGTTATGGCCGCCACCGAGCCGAATGGAATAAAGTACGAAACAACCGCATCCACATCGGACAGATCCACACGGGCCAGCACCGCGACGGCTACGCCGACAAAGCCGATCACCAGCCCCACCCAACACTGAAGAGGCGTCCGCTCGCCGACCGCCCACCCGGACAACGCCCCCGTCACCATTGGCTGAAGCGCCACCACCAGGGCCACAATGCCGGCGGGAACACCGTACTCCAAGGCGACAAATACGCACCCCAGCCAGCAACCGTGGGCCAGAATGCCCACAAAAAAGGCGATTCCCACGGCCCGGCCGCCCGGCCATCGGAGACGACCGCGAACGGCGAGATACACGAAAAGGATTACGGCAAGAAACCAGTATCTCCAGAACAGCAGGGTGAAGGGCTCCGTATAGGGAAGCGCATACTCCGCACCGATGAACCCGGAGTTCCATAGCAGAACGAACGCAATCGACAATGCCCAGGACGAATGTAAGAAAGCGGAAATGGAGTACCTCTCAAATGCAGGCCTTTAGGACGTATAAGTTTTTACGCGGGACACGCTCGTCTTTTTTCTTGGACCGAAGACGATTTCCCCGTTCAATATTATTTTAGCATACGGGTAATTGGAATCAGCACTTTACGGCGGCGTGTATCCATCCAGTTCCCTCTCCCCTCGCGGGAGAGGGCCAGGGTGAGGGGGATTTAGCGGGCGCCCCCAAGCCCGGAACCTAGTCCGGATTCCCCCCTGGGGTTATGCGCCAGAGCTTGCCGTCATCCTCGTCGGTCAACACGTAGATCGCGCCGTCCGGTCCCGTATCCACATCCCGGACGCGCTCCGACAAGGGCAGGCGATCTGCTTCTCTTGCCTCCGTTCCATCAAATACCACGCGAACGAGCTCCCGGTGGGTCAATCCGCCGATGAGGAGGTCGTTTTTCCAGTCGGGGAACATATTGCCTTCATAGAATACCATGCCGGACGGAGAGATGACCGGGGTCCAGTGCAGAACTGCGTCCTTGAATTCCGGACGGGTGGGCGGATCCGGAATCCGGCGTATGATATAGTGATCCCCCCAACTGACGATCGGCCAGCCGTAATTGGCGCCTTTTTTGATTCTGTTGAGTTCATCCCCGCCCTTGGGGCCCATTTCCCCTGCCCAAAGCGTATTTGTTTCCGGCTGAAAGTCCATCGCCTCGATGTTGCGGTGGCCGAAGGACCAGATTTCATCCTCGGCATTCGCCCGACCGACAAATGGGTTGTCCGCCGGCACGCGACCATCCGGAAAAATACGGATCACCGTGCCCAGGTGGTTGGACAGATCCTGAGCCGGATCAAACTGAAACCGTTCCCCCAGACCCAAGAAGACGAACTTACCGTCCGGGGAGAATTCGATGCGATTGCCGAAATGCTTCGAACCCCTGATATAGGGTTCTTGAACAAAAATGTCCTGGAAATCGTCGATGCGATGGTTTACGAGTTTGCCCCGCCCCAGAGCGGTAGTCGCTTTACCACCTTCACCCGGTTTCGCATAGGATAGATATACGTAGCGGTTATCCCCAAACGCCGGATCGAGTGCCACATCCATCAGCCCGCCTTGGCCGTGGGTCCAGACTGCCGGCACCCCTTTCAAAGGCATGGAAAGGGTGTGCGCGGTATCTAACACATACAGATTGCCCGTATTCCGCTCGGTAATCAAGATGCGATCATCCGGAAGAAACGCCATACCCCAAGGATGGTTCAGCCCGCTCACCACAACGTCGACCTCAACCTTCACTCCTTTTCGGGTATGAAACGTCTCCGCATGTGCCGCCACCATCACCAAACCGGAGAATGTCCATAATGAAAGAATCGTCACTATATACGCAAATCGGCGACTGTTTTTCATGTTTCACCCCCTTGATTACACATCGAGATCCCACTCATGGATCAGAAACCGGCAACCCCATAGATCCATAAAACGAAGGCTGATTTTCCATGCCCAATGACCGTATTTAAGCTTTGGTGCAATGGATGGTCCCCAAAGCGTTTGCAAATCAGCTTATCCCAAGCCGGCGGAAATGAGAATACATGATTCCCCTTATTGTTCAGGAAACTGCTATTTCAGGGAAAGTAGACTGAGTGTGCGCGTGGGTTTCGTTCCCTCTCCCCCCGTGGGAGAGGGCCGGGTGAGGGGAATTTTGACCCGACCGTCACGACGTCTTTGTCCATTGAAGAAATTTTTTCTCCCCCTCGTAAGTCCCGATCAATATCAGTTCCGAGTTTTCTCGTATCGACATCTGCGGGTCGGGATTAATCGCCATAACGTCATCTGTCTTAACCGCTATGATGGAGCATTGTGTTTTTTCTCGAATCTTGGATTGGGCCAGGTTTTTGCCCACCAATGTCTGCGGGGCTTTCACCCGAAAAACGTTCAGCCCCTCACCTAGAATCAAGGTTTTTTCATTTTTAAGAAAGCTAAAGATGGCATTGGCACCCAGAGACGAATATGACATAACGAAATCGGCACCGGCGCGATGAAGTGTAGAGACGTTGCGCTCGACACTGGCCCTACTCAAGATTTGCATGTCATGCCGTAGACTTCTCAAATATTTCGTCAGATAGATATTCGTGGCATCGTCATGGGTGGTAATCAGTGCTGCGGGGGCTTTTTTCACCCAGGCCCTTTGGAGCGTACGAATATCCGCCGCATTGCCCGCGATATAATTTTTATCATCCTCCTGCATTTTTCGGGGGTTTTTTTCGATGATCAGATACGACATCTCCCGCATCTTGAACTGATCGGCAATCGTCTGCCCCACGCGCCCGCCGCCGATGATAAGTACGGGGTTCGTGGTCAATTCGCAGATTTGGTAATAGGAATAGACCTCATCAAAAGCGGCCAGTTTTTCCTTTGAGCCGGCCAGCAGCAGTACGGTATTTTGACCGATCTTAGCGACAGCATCGGGGATACGGAACTGACCTTGTTCCCATATTCCCGCCACGGTTATGCCGAAATTCTCTCTCAAACGGCTTTCCAGGAGCGTTTTTCCCACCAGAGGCGTACTCAGGGCAGGAAATGCGGCAAGCACCAATTCGTCGAACTGACTGATAACGTTGGATCCACAGGCGCCTCCCACCGTCCACATGGCCAAAGAACGCCCCAAAATGTCGTGGAGCTGAAGCACGTTGGTGCTTCCGGCCATCTGCAGGATATCGACGGAGTAGGACGAATCAGCGGTCGTGATGATCGGGACCTGGTCGTTGAGTTCGCGAACCGTAAAGGCCACATTCGTATTGACTTCATCTCGGCTGGTAGCCACGACGAGGGCCGCACTGTCAATCTGCATTTTACGGTAGGTTTCGAGATCATCTATATGCCCCAGGGCAACACGAATGCCTGTATCGTAAAGCTCCAAGGCCTTACGAAGGTCTTCTACTATCAGAACATATTCACGCCTGTAGGTTTTTAGTTTCTCGATGAGGGCGATGGTTACCGGATCATAGTTCGTAAGGATAATGTGGTCTTTCGTTTTGGCCGGCAATTCGTTTGGCGCCCGATTTTTCGACTCGGCCTCCATCCAGGGAGCATAGAAAAATTGTATGAAGATGAACGGAAGCAGCGTGAGAAGAAAGATAACGCCGGACATGAGTACGCAAGTCGAAAAGAGCCGGCCCAAATCCGAATGGAATGTAATGTCGCCGAACCCGAGCGTGGTCATTACCGTGAGGGTCCAGTACATGCCGGTAATCCATGAATAGGTCCGGCCTTCCATGGCCATCAGGAAATGGAAAATGATACTGTAGCAAGTGACGAGGGCCGCAAGCACGAAGAGAAATTTGAAAAACAGAAGCAGATTGCGTCTGGAGCCTTGCCCTTGCACAAAATAACCCAACAGGGGTGCCAAAAATTTCATCTTATACTCCGCTTTTCCGGCCTCGTGAGGATAGCCTTTTCGACGACAATGGGAGCGACCTCACTTGTCCCGATACGGGTTCCATGAGCGTCACATCAGAGGCGGTTTTCGCGCGACTTTCTGAATGCAATACCACAATGGTATGCGAAAATTACCGCGATAAGATCAACCTGTCAAATCAGCTTACCCCCCCAATCCACTAATTACCAACCGCGGAAACACTATCTCATAGCAAGTGACGTGACAAGGGGTCTTCCCAGCTCGCCGATGTGACTTAAGCTATCAGTTTTACAGTAAATGTCAAGCAACTATGAGCGGTTGGTTGAGTAAAAAGGAATTGATCGGGCGAAGTTCCTGCATCAAACGCCGTACAGAGGCCTTGGTGCCCTCTCCCCCCGTGGGAGAGGGCCAGGGTGAGGGGGAGTTTGTTATCTACACGGCACCTCAATCATAGCTGTTCCAGCGGACTATATCCCCAATTCTTTTCCTGTTTTTAGGCCGGATGGATTCGTTCGCCGGATACCCTAAGGTAATGATCAGGCCGATGCGCTTGGCTCCGGGGATGTTCAAGAGCGCACGGACCTTGTCTTCCTTGAACCACCCCAGCATACAGGTGCCCAAGCCTTCGGCCGCCGCCTGCAGGCAGAAATGCTCCGCGGCAATGCCCACATCGATCCAGGGAAAGTCGCGCTTTTTGACCTTGGCGCCCATCCGGGCGGTCAGATTGCTGGGTTCCACGACAATTACGATATGAACAGGTGCCTGTTTCGTCCAGTGATTCAGCGGCAGCCATCGGTCGGCAGTCAGATCTGCCAAGCGGTTTTTGATCCCGGCATCGTCAACCACGATGAACGTCCACGGCTGGGCGTTACAAGCTGAGGGCGCCAACCTGGCCGCCTCCAGACAGCGTTCGAGTTGGTCCCTTTCAACAGGCCTGTCTGCATACTTACGGACACTTTGGCGTTGTTTTACCAGGTTTAAGAATTTTTCAGGATTCATGACTGATGCTGTGGGTGCTGTGGGGTCAAGGTGAAAGAGTGATTTGTTCGTAGGCTGGTCCCGACGTGTCTATTAAGTAGAACGTTGGTAGCCCTTCTTTTCCCATAATCTCGCCGGGATTCAGAAGAACTGTTTCGCCAACTGTCTCCATCGAGGCCTTATGTGAATGTCCAAAGCAGACCAGACCATGCTTGCCCGTTGCCGCCAGACCCTCTGCGATAATTCGCTGGTGAGTGAACGCAACCTTCAAGCCCCCGAAGTCCAACTCTCCCACCGGATCATATAGGTTTATATTCGAGAGGGCAGTGAGAGAAAACTTGGTCAAAAGAAATCGATCGCCGTCATTATTGCCAAATACGCCATGTACCGGTAATTCGGCCGCATCAAGCTCTTTGAGGACGAATGGGGCGACAAAGTCACCGCAGTGTATTATAGCCTCGGCTTCATGTTTCTTTATGGCCCCCAGAGCCTTCCGCACATTCCATATGTGATCATGAGAGTCACTCATCACGGCGAAAATCATGTCCTACTCCTTTAAAGGTTTTCCGGCGCCTAGGAGGCTGTCGGAGAA
>CAZHHS010000053.1:0-1191 GCA_964532395.1 uncultured Desulfobacterales bacterium
TCTATACCACCGAAGGCAACTACGACATGGTCGGGAACAACACGCCGGTGTTCTTCGTGCGCGATCCCATGAAGTTTCAGGACTTCATTCATTCGCAGAAGCGCCGGGCGGACAGTGGGCTGCGTGACAATGACATGCAGTGGGACTTCTGGACCCTGTCTCCCGAAACGGCCCATCAGGTCACCGTCCTGATGAGCGATCGCGGTGTCCCAAAAAGCTATCGGCACATGAACGGCTACACGAGCCACACCTACATGTGGGTCAACGCCGAGGGTGAACGCTTCTGGGTGAAATACCATTTCAAGACCGACCAGGGTATCGAATGCCTTACCCAGGAGGAAGCCGACCGGATTGCCGGCGAGGACGCCGACTATCACCGCCGAGACCTGTGCAATGCGATCAGGCAGGGGGACTACCCTAGCTGGACGCTAAAGGTTCAGATCATGCCATTCGAGGAAGCTGAAACCTACCGCTTCAATCCGTTCGACCTGACCAAGGTCTGGCCTCACGGCGATTACCCGACCCAGGAGGTCGGTCGGCTGACCTTGACCCGGAACCCAACCGATTTTCACACCGAGATCGAGCAGGCGGCATTCGAGCCGAACAATCTGGTACCGGGAATCGGCCCGAGCCCGGATAAGATGTTGCTGGCTCGCCTGGTTTCCTACGCTGACGCCCACCGGGCCCGCCTGGGAGTCAACTACAAACAGATTCCGGTCAATCGGCCAAAGTGCCCAGTGCACAGTTACAGCAAAGGGGGGACAATGCGGATTGACAACGTAACCGACCCGGTGTACGCGCCGAACTCAAAGGGTGGCCCTCAGGCCGACCCTCAGCACTATCCCGAGCAGGCTGTCTGGAATGCCAGCGGCGAGTTCGTTCGGGAGGCCTACACCAAGCGAAGAGACGATGACGATTGGGGGCAGGCAGGTACCCTGGTGCGCAAGGTTATGGATGATGAGAAACGGGACCTGCTGGTGTCCAATGTGGTCGGGCACCTAAAGGATGGCGTATCGGAGCCGGTACTGGGACGTGCCTTGGAATACTGGCGTAATATTGAT
Source organism: uncultured Desulfobacterales bacterium (assembly GCA_964532395.1). Taxonomy (GTDB): domain Bacteria; phylum Desulfobacterota; class Desulfobacteria; order Desulfobacterales. Next base: position 1,062 of record CAZHHS010000053.1, read on the forward strand.
AAAGAGGTCGGCGATCGGATCGCCAAAGGCGTAAAATCATGAGAAAGTCTTTTTTCATCGCATCATTTCTACTCGTAATTTTCCCCACCATTGCCTTTGGGGGCCTCTTTGATCGCATTAAAGAGCACGT
>CAZHHS010000053.1:1201-5027 GCA_964532395.1 uncultured Desulfobacterales bacterium
TTAAGGAGCACGTGGGCGCCACCTCAAAGCAAGGCCTAGACCAGGAGACAATGGTATCCGGACTAAAGGAAGCCCTTTCCGTCGGGGCCCAAAACGCCGTGGACTCGGTCTCTAAGATGAATGGCTATTTCGGCAACGAGATGATCAAGATAGTGATGCCCGAAAAGATACAAATGGTGACCGACGTCCTTGCCAAAGCGGGATATCAAAAACAGGTGGATGACTTTATCTTGAGTATGAACCGGGCCGCAGAAGGTGCGGCTCCCCAGGCAACTTCCATTTTTGTTTCCGCCATAAAGGACATGACACTGGAAGATGCCAAAGGCATCCTCAACGGCGGAGATACGGCTGCAACTAACTATTTTAAGGAAAAGACGTCTGATGAAATCTATGATGCATTCAAGCCCATCATTTCATCGAGCATGAACGAGGTCGGCGTGACCCACTCCTATAAACAAATGATGGACACGTACACATCACTACCATTTGCGTCCGCACAATCGATGGATTTGGACCACTACGTAACAAACCAGGCGCTGGACGGCCTTTTTCAGGTCCTGGCACAAGAGGAAAAGAAAATCCGGACCGACCCGGCAGCCAGGACGACCGACCTTCTCAAAAAGGTCTTTGGCCATTAAGCAAGATGGTCTGGGCTTGCAAGAACCCAACATCTTGGGTTGGCGCCCTTCCGTTACTGACCCTCTGCCCAGGACTCCGTCCAGGTGGAGCGGGAGATTGCAAACAGGAGTGCGGCTATATTTTGGCTACTGCGCGGTCTTAGGTAAAGCGACCGTGAACGTTGATCCTTTGCCCGGTTCACTCTCGACCCGAACATGACCGCCATGGGCATCCACAATGGCCTTTACACCGGCCAACCCGAGACCGAAGCCACCCTTGTCGTGTGTTCCTGAGCCACGGTGAAAGGCATCAAAGACAAAAGGCAATTCCTCCTGAGGCATTCCTTTCCCCTGATCCGCTACTTTTACAATGACATGGCCGGCGGTCTCATGGGTCGACACCGTGATGGCCGTATTTTCTTTAGAATACTTCAGTGCATTGTCTATCAGATTACTGAAAACCCGTCGCAAGTGTTGCACATCCGCCCGGACTAGGGGCAGCACTTCCTCGTTTTTTAGTTCTATATCGATTCCCGATTCGGAGGCCTTGAGGCGATAAGAATCAACCACGTCCATGAGCTCTTTATCCACGGAGGCGGCAGTAAGATTTAACTTCAGTTCTCCCGTTTGAAGCCGCGAAAACTCCAGGAAATCATCTACCAGCACCTCGAGTTTACCGGATTCATTCTTGATGATTCCCAAATATTGTTTTTCCTTATCTTTATCAATTGTGTCCTGCTTTTTTAAAAGCCTGATTACGTACCCCCCAATGATGGTGAGAGCGGACTTCATATCGTGGGCGAACATGGAGATTAGGTTATCCTTTTCCCGTTCCAAGGCCTTGAGTCGCGAGATGTCCTGAAAGGATTCTACGCCGCCGATCAGTCGCCCGTCGTCGTCGAATAGTCCCGCCGTGTTCATTTGAACCGGGATCGTCTCTCCACTTTTTTTGCGGATCGTCGTCTCCACCAGAGAGACAGGCTTCCCGCCTTTAACGGCACTGCGCAACGGGCAATGAGCACTGCACATGCCTCCGTGGAGAATATCACCACAGAATTGCCCCATGGCTTCGGCCGCGGAAAATCCTGTAATCCGCGTTGCGGCCGGGTTGAACCCGGAAATCTTGAAATCAGCATTCAGCACGATGACGGCGACCGGCAGACTATCAACGACAAACCCATGAAAGCCTTGATCCTTAACAGGGGTGTTCCCGATCTTAGCCACACCGGATGGTAGCCCGATATGACTCTCGCAGGTGGTGCCGTCTTGGTTATCCGTATTGGCAGGCGAGTTCATAGCCCTCCTTTACCGCATTAAAAATGCCTCTGACGGCTTGTGCATCTCCAATGGTTCGTATATCCGACACCCGTTTGACAATCGCCGGGTCAGGGCCGGGGGCCGAAAGCATTCCCGACGAGAGAATGACCGTGTCGAAGGGAGAAAGCGTGGATTCCTGACCGTCCTGGGTAACAGTTACCCCGTCGGCGGAAAAACCGACGACACCGGTATGGGGCATCAATGTCACCTTGGGCATCTGATTGAGTTTCATCAGCAGGAGCTTTTTAGTCAGCATATCCATGTTGCCGCCGACCGGATCGGAGCGCTTTGTGGCCACCACTTCATACCCGTCGGCGCCCAATTTTGCTGCAATCTCAATCCCCGTCTTGCCGGCCCCGATCACCAATACCCGATTGCCCCGGACCGGCTTGTTGCCCTCAAAATACGCCAACGAGGTCAAGACGTACTGGTCCGCCAGGCCCGAAATCTCGGGAATGTTTTGCTCTGCGCCGCAGGCCCACACGAGCAAGTCGGGCTTTACCTGATCGACAAGGGCTGTGTCCACCGTCCGGTTGAGCAAAACCGTGGTCCCGCTTTGTTCAACCCGATTAGAAAGGGAATCGAGGCTCGGTTTCAAATTTTCCTTTCCCGGGGCTCGCCACGCCAGAGCAAATTGTCCCCCAAGGGCATCTTTACGTTCCGCAAGGGTAACCGTGTGGCCCCGCCGAGTCAAGTAGAGTGCAGCGCTCATTCCGGCCGGCCCACCACCGGCGACCAGGACCTTTTTGGGATCAGTTGTCGGCGTCACTGCAGGCAGCCCCAGTTCCGGGTTGAAATTACACCCCAACGGGTTACCTGTTTTCAACTGGTTGAGACAGCCTTGCAGGCAGTAGCCGCAATACATAATTGCATCGTCCTGTCCATCTTCCCATTTTTCAAGCAACTCCGGGTCTGCCAGCAAGGGTCTTCCCAGGGCAACCAGGTCGGCAAGCCTTTGGTCCAGGACATCCCGGATGGCTTCTTTTGTTCCCATCCTTCCCGCCACAATGAGGGGCAGGGAAGTTTGACTGCGAACCCAGGCCAATGCCTCGAGCTGGGGTTTGCGGGGAAGACTGCCGTGGTGGAAATACCAGGGCGGTGAAAAACAGGCATTGCCCATCCCTACATGAATCGCGCGCACGTTGAACGATTCCGCCAGCTTCAACAGCGGCAACAAGTCCTCTTGGCTGATACCATATTCAGGAGACATTTCACTGCCGGAAATTCGTAGTATCCAAGGCATGTCAGGGGCCCCTTCTTGCACGGCAGTAAGAACTTGCCGGGCAAAAAGGCTCCGGTCCCGGCCGAATTCGTCCTCTCTTTTGTTCAGTTTTGAGTTCAGAAACTGCGAAATGAGATAGCCGTGACCGCCCTGTATTTCAACGGCATCAAACCCCGCTTCGTTCGCCTTTTGGGCGGCCGTGCAATACCCTGAAACGATCAGGGCGATCTCCTCCGCCTGCAGGGCTTCTGAAACATTTTCGTTCCTCGCCACGCAAGTCATTACCGAGGGTGCTTTGGGAGAACACCCGATGAGCTTGGGGTTGGCCGCTGCCCCCCCGTGATTGAGATGAAGACAAGCCAGGCGACCCTGGTCATGGATGACGTCGGTGAGTTTATGTAATTCTTTGGTACTATCCGGAAGATGTACACAAGGTTGTTTCGGGTGCTCTTTCCCCTCCGGAGTGACCGAAACCGGTTCCGAGATGATCAAAGCCGGTCCGTTGGTTGCGAGTCGTTTGTAGAAATTCAATTGCCGATCGGTAACCGTACCGTCCGGACTTCCGTATCCGAGTTTGATCGGGGGAAATACGAAACGATTTGTTAACTGCAAACCAGTCAGCTCAAACTCCCGGAACATCCTTTTCATGATCATCCTCCTCCTTTTAGGG
>CAZHHS010000053.1:5127-11338 GCA_964532395.1 uncultured Desulfobacterales bacterium
AGTCAGCTCAAACTCCCGGAACATCCTTTTCATGATCATCCTCCTCCTTTTAGGGTTCATCTCCACGTTTCCGAAACAAAATGTCGAACGGTCGTGGAGACCGTTAAGGGCGACGGACCGTCACCCACGATTTAGCCTGCTCAGGAAAATCCCTTCGTGCCGGTGCCGCTACAAGGGCCCAGTCCTGAGGCATTCATGAAGCCGCCCGAGCTGAGACGTTTTTTTGTTTCATTACTTCCGCACTTGGGGCACACGACCGGTTGTTCATCCCCTCTGAAACAGAGTTTTTCAAACGGTATGTCACAGTTCAAACAGCGATATTCGTAAATAGGCATTTTTGTCCCTCCTTCGAAAGGTTTCGGTTATCCCGGTAATTTTACGACCAGTACCGGTTTTCTGCATTTGCGAATCACGCCGCCGGCGACGGTTCCCACAATGGCTTCTTCCCATTTTCCCAGACCGTGGGTGCCCATAATGACCAGGTCATAGTTCTCTGTCTCGGCGACGGAGACAATCCGGTCGGCGGGGTTGCCTACCTCTACCCGGATGTCTTCCTTGTTAAGCGGGCAACAGGGGATTTCCCGAGTGACCGCCTGGGATGCTTCTTCGATACGCTCTCGAATCCGCTCTTTCGCCCGGGTGACGCCCTGTTCATTGAAGGCCTTCAGGGTTTTTTCATCCACGTGATCCGCAAGGTCGATACCCGTATCCATCGAAAATTCGTCCAGCACATTGGGTACAACGTGAAGCACCGTCACGGTGGCTCCGTACTTCTCGCCGATCGTGCAGGCGTATTTCACGGCGTGCCGAGCGGTTTCCGACAGGTCCGTTGCATAGAGGATCTTTTTAAACGACGGTATGCCCTCAGCCTCACATACCCCGGCCGGTGCCGCTGCTTTTGCTACCTCGGCCTTTTCCGGCGCCAAGACGGGTTCTTTCGACGGCGGGCCGAAAAGCTTTTCTGAATACTTGACGTACCAGGCAGCCGACTGGACCTGTATAATGTAGGCAATGGCCACGACCAGGGCGGCGCTGGACCCCTGTGGGCCGAAGGCATTGATGGCGATAGCCAAGGCGATGGATAGGTTCCGCATAACGGATCCGTATACCAATGCGATCCCGTCTCCCCGGGGCAAAAACGCTTTGGCCACCACGGTGCTCAACGCATAATTAAAGGCGTAGGCAATGGACAGGGGGGCCAAGATATAAAGAAGGACCTGCGGGGAGCCAATGATCGCCGGCGCTTTGAGGGCCATGGCGATAAATACGATGCCGATCACCCCGAGGACCGACAGGGGCGGAAACTTCGGCGCCCATCGTTGCTGAAATACCTTTTGGCCGAATTTTTTAATCAGACCTTGTTGCGTAATATAGCCGGCCGCCATGGGAATGAAGACGATGACGATGATTTGAGTCATCACTTTTGACAGATGGACTTCCAAACTGGTGCCCATCAGCAATTTCACATAGAAGGGCGTGGCCAGGGAGCCCAGGGTCAGCCCGATAACGGTCATTTTTACCGCGGCAGCCATGTTGCCTTTGGCAAATCCGGTCCACGAGATGGTCATCCCGCTGGTTGGCACCAGCCCGGCAAGAAGCATCCCCAAGGCCATGTAGGGGTCATGACGGAAAAATAGCAGTCCCAACCCGAAAGCCACGAAAGGGATTACGGCGAAGTTGATCACTTGTGTCCATATCTGGGCCTTGACATCTCCCCCCTCGAACACCTTCTTTATTTTCAGGTTCACCATCATGGGGTAGACCATGAGGAAGGTGAACGGGATAATCAGACGCTTTAAAAAGGTTGCGTCCCAGGTAACCCCGAAGAGAAAACCAAGGAGCATCATCACCGGAATGGCGATGATCAGATGTTTGCTGATCTGTTGAAGAAGTTTCCACATGAAGCGTTTCCTTTAGCGCCGATGCGGATCAATCTAAGATTTCCGCTATGGCCGAAGAAAGTTTTTCTTGGGACTGAATGCCGACAAACCGTTGTATTTCCCTGCCGTTCTTAAAGAGCACCAGCGTTGGAATGCTTCGAATGCCGAGTCGCAGCGCCGTTTCCTGATTTTCGTCGACATTCATCTGGGCAACAGACGCTTTTCGGTCGAATGTTTCGGCAACCGTTTCCAAAATCGGTTCCTGGACGCGGCAGGGCACACACCAAGGGGCGCCGAAATCAATCAGCCATACCCCTTTTTGGGTCAGATCCTCCAACTGCTGTTTGGGCGCAATTTGTGTTGGTTTCATCCGGTGCACGTTCCCTTGGTAGAAATCGATTTGGGTGGCAGCCCACTTGCGTCGCCGTTTACGTGCTTCTATCTGTTTTCACCATCCGTGCCATGGGGTGTGAAGTGCGTGTTTTTGCGGCCCGACGGGTATGTGGCTTTTATAAGGTACTGAGATTACGTGGTAAAAAATCTTGCCGGGGGTGGCCAAAGGTGCCGACCGGAAAAGCGATTGACATCCGGCCAACCGTTACTTTATCCTGAAAGTAACGTTACGTAACGTTACAGTAACGATATAGCTGTTTACTTTGCGATCCAGCAGACTGGAAGGCCTTGTATGACGAAAAATGCGCAGAAAATACTTGATGCCCGGTTTGCCGGGTTTCTTGTGGAATCTATGGCCGACGGTGTCTTTACACTGAATGAAAAAGGAGAAATCACATCCTGGAATCCATCCATGGAACGTATAACGGGATACAGGGCTGAAGAAGCACTGGGCAAAGACTGTATGATGCTCAATTTCAGCCGGTGTTTGGCCAAAACATGCCCGAGCGGTTTAAGAGAGTGCGGTATTTTTGAACGGGGAGCCGTGGACGGAAAGGAGTGTTTTTTGAGTCATAAAGACGGCCATGACGTCCCGGTGTTAAAAAGTGCCCGTGTGGTCAAGGACGAACAGGCCAAGGTTATCGGTGTCGTGGAGACGGTAACGGATCTTACCGAACTTTATAAGGCACGCCAAGAGGCCCAGGCGGCCATGGGCCGGTTGGGGGAGATCCACAGCCTCGACAATATCGTGGGCAAGAGTCACGCCATGCGACGGGTGTTTTCGGCGATTATGGCAGCCGCCCGAAGTGAGGCCACCGTCTTGATTCAAGGGGAAAGCGGGACGGGCAAGGAATTGGTAGCCGGTGCCATTCACTTCAACAGCCAGAGGGCGAACATGCCCCTTGTGACGGCCAATTGCAGTGCGCTTTCTGAATCGTTGCTGGAAAGTGAACTCTTCGGTCATGTAAAAGGTGCCTTTACCGGGGCCATTCGAAACCGCCTGGGACGTTTCGAAGAGGCCTCGGGGGGGTCCATCTTCCTGGATGAGATCGGAGAGTTGAGCCCTTACATTCAGGTGAAGCTTTTACGGGTGCTACAGGAAAAACAGATTGAACGGGTCGGCGAATCAGTGAGTCGAACCATCGACATCCGGGTTATTGCCGCTACCAATAAGGATCTCTATGGTGAGGTAAGTGAGGGCAAGTTTCGCGAAGACCTTTTTTATCGCCTCAAGGTATTTCCCATTCACATCCCCCCACTACGGGACCGCAAGGAAGATATCCCGTTGCTGGTTAACCATTTCATTACCCTCCAAAATGAGAAGACAGGCAAACGGATTCGCGGACTTTCCGACCCGGCCATGCGCCTGCTAATGGACTATCCATGGTACGGAAACGTGAGAGAGGTCGAAAACGCGATAGAACATGCTTTCGTGCTTTGTTCAGGAGAGGACATCGACATCTTCGATTTACCTGTGGAAATTCGTCAGATAGAGTATTCCCGGGGAGTTCGGTTTTCTCCCTCCCGGGCGGTGAGAGAACCGAAAAGGAAACTCTCCCGGGAGGTGTTGCTGGAACTTCTGAGCGAAACGGGATGGAACAAGGCCGAGGTGGCCCGCCAGGTGGGCTTAAGCAGGACTTCAGTTTGGAAGTATATGAAAAAGTGGGACATCCCGCTACAGCAGCCGGGAGAAGGGCAGCGGGACGAGGCCGGTCTTTGATTGTGCATACGACGAGGAAGCCCCGTCCGGTGTGTGAAAACTTTGGACTCTGTACGAATACTGCATGCTATTCCTGGGGCGCAACATCCGGTCCCGTTTTTTGGATGAGGACTTTGAAATAGTCATCGATGGCTGTTACGTCTAGGCAGCTGTGTTGTGCATTGTGCATGATGTCCAAGAGGTCTGACTTGGTGTTTTTATCACCACACAAGACCTCCAGGGTCTGTCCGCGAGCCATCCGGGCAAGCTGATTTCCCACCTTCAGCAAGCTGACCGGGGCCATAGACCCTCTCACATCAATCGTGGCATCGGGCTGTGGGTTTTTCATGGCGTCTTTTACCTTGTTGAGTGCATCAATATGGCTTCCCAAGCAAAAGAGTAAACCGGATCAAGTAACAGTTCCCTCTTACACAAGCTCGGAGTGGTATCAATGTCTTTGTAATTGCGAAAAACATACCACTGTCGTAAAGACATCGAGTTTTCCGATTACTACTTAAAAACAAAAGATAAATCGCATATATCCCCCTGGCCCTTGCATCCCGTTGGGCATTGCGCTATATTAACAATTGTTAATTCATGTCCGAGACGGTTAACAGTGTGCGGATAGGGAGAGCGAAACTTTATGGATGAGCTGTCACTTTATTGGGAAACCGTGGTGGATGCCATGCAGGATGGGCTGCTGGTGGTGGATCCGCGGGGAACGATCGTGTCGGTAAACCACGCGGCACAAAAACTAACGGGGTATCGAAAAAAGGAGCTGTTGGGAAAATCGTGTCAGGTGTTGAGTTGTACCGGCTGTAAGGTCTTTGATGGGGGGAAGACGAGACGAGGGCAGTCGAAGTATTGGTGTTCTTTGTTTTCTCAGGGAAAGATTCGGGCCAAGAAATGCGTTATCAAGAACAAATCAGGAACGACCGTCCAGGTGATCAAGCGGGCGTCACTGCTTCGCGATAAATCGCAAAATGTCATCGGTGCCGTAGAAACCCTGACGGATATTTCCGATGTTGTTCGGCAACAAAACGAAATTGCTTCCCTCCGTCGAACGTTGCGCAGAACGGATACATATCACGGACTTCTCGGGCGTTCAGCCCGGATGGAGCGGCTCTATAATCTGATAGAAAATGCGGCTCAATCGGAAGCCCCTGTGGCCATTTATGGTGAAAGCGGTGTGGGGAAAGAGCTCGTAGCCAAGGCCATTCACCAAGCGAGCCCCCGTTCTAAGAAGCCTTTCGTGAAGGTCAGCTGTGCTGCGTTAAACGAAAATCTTTTGGAAAGCGAACTCTTCGGGCATGTAAAAGGTGCCTTTACCGGCGCCAATAAGACCCGGATGGGCAGGTTCGAAGCGGCCCACAAGGGAGGCCTCTTTCTGGATGAAATCGGCGATGTGCCCTTGCCTACACAGGTTAAACTCTTGCGGGTGTTGGAAGAAAAGGAGCTCGAGCGGGTGGGGGACAATGCACCCATCAAAGTGGACACGCGGATCATCACAGCCACAAACAAGGACCTGGAGCAATGTGTGGCCGACGGCACGTTTCGAGAAGATCTCTTCTATCGAATCAATGTGATTCCCATGTATGTTCCGGCGCTTCGGGAGCGGACGGACGATATCCCCATCCTGGCCCAGTCGTTTTGCGAGCGCATTTCGCTACGGGGGGGTAAATCGATTATGAACATCAGTCCTGCAGCCATGAACATTTTGCAGACCTATTCATGGCCGGGCAATGTGCGGGAGTTGCAAAATACCATTGAGTATGCCTTTGTTTTGTGTGGCGGACAAGAAATCAAGCCGGAGCACCTGCCGCCCAAAATATCCCCCCATGGGGAGCAAGTCCCGGGAGCCGCCCCTTGTGTGGATTCCGATGTGTCGGGTGTCAATGCACAACCCGACACACCTTCGTCCCAGCGGGAACAATTGATCGAGGCGCTGAAACGTACCGGCGGACATCAGGCCAAGGCGGCGGATATTCTGGGGGTCAGTCGGGTGACCGTATGGAAACGGATGAAGAAGTATAGGGTGAAGGCAAACTTTCGATAACAGATTTTAAGAAAGAATTAGCCACGGACACACACAGACGAACACAGACTGTTGTGCCGACGAGCCGTCGGCACAAGCTCGTTATTGGGCCTCCAGGCAGGAAATTATATATTCTGGTTTTGATTATGACGTGACTCAAATATGGCGGGACAAGACCCCGATGTACGGGAAAACGAAATAAAT
>CAZHHS010000054.1:0-4660 GCA_964532395.1 uncultured Desulfobacterales bacterium
GCTGGTTTTATCACATGGCCACCGCAAGATTCAAGTTGTAAAAGTGGGCCAACGAAAGCAAGGGTCTAGGCGAGGTCTCGTCCTTCCAACGAACTTGACTTGTCTTGTATGATAAATGGTTGATGAGAATAAAAATCCGATGGATTGTTTCGGTCAGCTGGAGAAGGTTTTTCCAATGGGCGATGACGGCTTGCGCACATCGCCGCCGGCGTGCATGAAGTGCCCCATGGCCAAGCCTTGCCTGCAAGCGGCCATGAAAGGACTGGCGGGTCTAAAATTTGAAGAAGAGCGTATCGATCGCGCCTACGAGAGCGGGATGATCGGACGACTCGAACGCTGGTCTCAAAAAAAATTCATCCGCAAACAGATGGATAAACAAGCCAAACCCAAAAAACCCCCTCCCTTTGGAGGGACTTAGCCTCCCCACCATCTCCCCTCCCCTCGTGGGAGGGGCTGGGGGAGGGGGATGAGTCTCGGTTTACTTCCGAACCTCCGACTATGTCTCCTCAAGCCACACACAGTGGCCGCACTTGGGACATACATAGCAGCCTACCGTGGCATCGTCCTCGTTTTCGAGTTCGATATTGTGCTTCTTCATCGTCTCTTTGGCATTGACATCATCCGTCGGTTTCAAATTCCTCAAATTGCCGTTGGCCACGTGAATCATGGGATACGCACAGGTTACACAATCTGCCATCTTTCTCCACCTCCTTTTCCGTAAACTCCGCATCGGTGCAACGCATCAAGTACCGTTACACCCTTACTTGTAAAGGATTCCGTTGCTATTGTCACCGGTATTTTTTCCTGACCGGCCGAAAAAATATTCGATTTGCGTTATAAGCTCCCAAAATCACAATATAACTACCTTACCCTCGAAAAAACACTCCAATCATCCGCACGATGACAACGCCTCGTTTCCGTCGCGAACCGGCCACGCCCCGAATTCCTTGTTTTGTTTAAACCCCACGCCTACCGCCCCGTCATCCATGTGCAAAACCCATGCATAGGTGGGTTCGTAGACACTGGTGGTGGCAGACCAGTAGCCGGCTTCCACGTTTTTAAAGGGGTGGCCTTCTGTCAGGGCGGGGCTGTGGTCATCCAGGCAAACAATACTTTCCAGTTCCCGCACATTCGGCAGCCGCCAATCGGTGTACCCGTGGGCCCGTTCGGCATTCATGGAACGAATCGCCTCCAGAGCGGAATGCCAATCGACGGTCCCCGTTTTCAACCCGGCCTCTCGGCTCCATTCCAATCCCGTGACTCGGTCCAAGACGGTCACGCCGTGATTGACAAATCTTGGTCCATTACAGCGGAATATCGGTTCCACTACCGGCCAGACCATATAAGAGCCATGTTTCATTCCCTTGAAGACGCGTCCCCCGCCCAGATGGATATACCATCCCTGCGAGGGGTACCGCGCCACGCCTTCGCCGGTCCAGTAATAACCGGAAAACACGTCGACAAAGGGATGTTCCGCCGGCAGGGCGGGATTGATCCGGGCATGGCTGATCAGACTGAACAACCCGCTTCGACTCGGCAACGTCCAATCGGACCGGCCGAACGTACCGCGCCGGTTCATCTCCTCGACGTAATGCCATCCCTCCGCCCACGTGAGCGGAAAACCCGGCAGATTGGCGCTCCTCGCCCAAATAGATCCGGTCACTCGATCCAGAACCTGGTCACCATCTACGTCGAACCGGGGCTCCGGCCACGGCCGCCCCTTATTCAGATCTCCATCCTGACCGGTTCCCACACAGGGAATTTCGGCTCCCCCGACACCGTAACACGACCGCTGGTCGGTCCGGATGGGCACCGACAGATCTTTCGTTTTGGGCAAACTCCGGCTCCATTCCTGAACCGTTACACCCGGCATGTGGTAAAACCCAAAGGAAAGGGCTCTTTTCCCCGGCCAAGTGAATCTAGAGGTTTTTGGGAAACTTCAGGGTCACCTTTTCTTCACCATCCTCGGATTTCACCTTGACGCCCATCTCGATACTGCTGTCACGAATGCCTACAACCAGCGGCACTTTTCCTTTATCCTCTTCAATGTAGGTGATACCTCGGACCGTTGGAATAATTTGATTCGCCGTCGTCTCGTCGGGCTTGGGCAGCTCTGAGCCTCGGTATTCAACCGTCACCTTGAAGTCACCCTCTTTCGTCTTATGGATCGACATCTTCTTGGCATGGGCATTGATTCCATGGAGAATCGACAGGGCCAGCCATTTTAACGCGGCCTCTTCGCGGTCCTCCTCCTCTTTGGGCATCATGTCCATTTCTTTCAACGGATCCGCTGTTGCGTAACAATCTATCATTTCCTGGAGCCGCAGATGCAACCCCCGTTTGTCCTTCATTATCGCCTCCCGCTCTGAACCCCTCTTTTTGGATGCACTTTTCGATTTCTTCGATTATTGTCCCTTCGGACGGGTCGTCCAAACCGGAATCTTTGCGTTCTTTACCACTTTTTCCGTCACACTGCCGAACTGAAACTGACCACTTCGACCGTGAGTCGCCATGATGATCACATCGACGCCTTCCCGGTCGGCCACTTCCAGAATCTTTGAGGCCGGATCTCCCACCTCGACTACCTTATGAAAGAGCGGACAACCGGCCAACTCCTTTTCACACACGGAATCCATCTCTTTTTCAGCCAGGGGGACCTCCCAGTCCCTAAGCTTCTTGGCATGCTCCGGTGTCAACTCTCCATACCACTTGCCGTAATCCGCCAAATCCTCCGCCACGTAGAGTAGAAAAATCTCCGCATCATATTTTTTGGAAAGGGATTGGACATAACCCAAAGCACTATTAGAATTGTCTGAGAAATCAGTCGGCCACAAAATTTTCTTTATTTCCATATCTCCACCTCCTTGTTTAGTGGGTATCGCCATAACACCGCCGCCTCTATTGGTGCGCATGCCCTTTGTGAGCGGAAAAATAGAGCTTGCTGAACTCGTCAAGCAAAGACCGTAACGTGGCAATGTGGACCAGGTCCGTCGTTTGTTTGCATTTCATGGCATGGATCATCATTTTGTGTAGCACGGTCAGTTTCTTCACGTAGTTGGTGTCGTCCGGTGAAATCCGCTGGGTCATGAAATACTGAGTAACGATTTCCTGTAACATGTCGGCATGGTCTTCCTTGTTTACAACCCACCGGATCATTTGATTGTTGTTGAGGGGTGTTTCCGTAGCCAGTTTTTTCACCCGTTTCATTGATTTTTCGATCGTCTTGATATGTTCGGCGATCATGTCAATGCGCATCTGGTCATCGTAGATGCCGCACGGAATTTCACAATGGGAAAACGCCGTTGATGCAAAAAACAAGATCGCCATTGCCACCGCCATACCCCCACAGCGCTTAACGCTTCGCCTCCTCATTAGACCCTCCTTTCGATATACGTAATAGGGTATTACTCTGGCATCCGTTCGATGTTTGATCGCAATTGCGCAATTTGCATCCCCAGTGACACACATTGCTTGCCATCCATACATTGGTTGGCTTCATCGGGTTCCAAGAATGTCTTGAGCTCCACGTTGTCTTTCTTCAAGTCAACCACCCAGCTGCCTTGGTTTTCGTCATATCTGACGTCTACATCGATGCCACACTCTCCGATGTCCGGATAAATCGACTTGATCTTTTTGCACAGCTCTTCTTTGTCATGCATGATAGGTCCTCCTTTAGCTAACCACAAAAAAGTCCATAGAAATAAACCACCGAATCACTCCAAACCAAGAGGTCTGGCAGCCAACGTCTTTACCTCCGTCCGGATCCAGACCCCATTCGTAAACCCGCTATGCCAGCCGTTTCAAGCACGCCTCGATGAAGGCCGGCAGGTCGCCCGGGTGACGACTGGAAATCAGATTTCCGTCCTCCACCACTTCGGCATCCACAAACTCAGCGCCGGCGTTTTTGATATCCTGTATGATCGATTTCCATCCCGTCAAACGCCGGCCGCGCAACACGTCCGCTGTAATAAGGAGCTGGGCGGCGTGACATATGGCAAACACCGGTTTGTCGCTGCGAAGGAACTCTCCGGCAAAGGCGGTGGCATCCGGATCCACGCGCAGTTTGTCCGGAGAATACCCGCCGGGTATCAAAAGCGCATCGAAGTCATCCACCGAGACGTCCTTGACCGCCATATCGATTTTGACCGGGGTATCCTTTTTCTTGCCTTTGACGGTTTTTCCCGCCTTCAGCCCCACATGCACCAGCTCGTGGCCGGCCTCCGTAAAGGCTTTCGCCGGGTCGCTATATTCCGCATCTTCGAATAAATCCGTAACGATCACAGCGACTTTACTCATAACATGACCTCCTTGTCAAGATAACGCAGCGACCTCAACCACTCCCACCACGTTTAAGAGTCAAACATATGCATTTTCCTGTACAAGTAAATACAGGCAATCCCTTATTTTGACCCTACGCAAAACACCGGTTCCCCCTTAAACGGCCGGCTGAACCGCCTAGAACCGTAAAAGGGGAGCGCTATGGGTATTGCCGTGGCGAGGTAATCAACGATTGGCCCGCCGGGACACGGCAGAATACACCCTTTACCCTATTTACAGTCCGATCAGCGTTGTATATTTTATAAGGGATAAAAAACAGGGGTAAATGGCACATTCATCAACGGATTAGCCGTTCGGGAGACGAAGAGATGGATAGCACTGA
>CAZHHS010000054.1:4670-11271 GCA_964532395.1 uncultured Desulfobacterales bacterium
TATTTTGACCCTACGCAAAACACCGGTTCCCCCCTTAAACGGCCGGATGAACCGCTTAGGAGGCTGAAAGGGGAGGGCTATGTCTCTTGCCGTGCCGAGGTAATCAACGATTGGCCCGCCGGAACATGGCAGAATACACCCTTTACCCCATTTACAGTCCCATCAGGGTTGTATATTTGATAAGGGATAATCAGCCAAAAGGGGTAAATGGCACGTTCATCAACGGATTAACCGTTCGGGAGACGAAGAGATGGATAGCACTGATATCGACCTCAACATCGTGATCGCCGGCGCGGCCGGCGAAGGCATACAGACTATCGGCTCGGTCCTGGGGGAAACCCTTGCCGCACAAGGCTATGCGGTATTCAGCTGGAAAGAATACGAATCGCGGATCCGGGGCGGGCACAGCAGCTTTTCCATCCGCGTCCAGGCGGTCCCGCAAAACGCGCCACGCACCGAAGCGGACATAATTCTGGCAGTCAACGCCGGCGCGGCCGAGCGGTACGCTCCCATTCTCAAAGACGGGGGGGTTCTGCTGGGTCCCGAATCCGGGGCGGACAATACCATTACCCTCGCCTTTGCCGACATGGCTGAAGACCTGCTCGGGGACCGGATCTATGCCAACACCATTGCCGTCGGGGCATTGACCGCCACGGTCGGCCTGGAACTGGAACCGTTAGAGGAAATCCTTTCCGCCCGGTTTAAAGACAAGGGAGAAAAAATCGTTGACGCCAACCACCAGGCGGCGGCAAAGGGATACGCGGTAGCCCGGGAAGAATGTCAGGACCGTTGTCCCTGGCAATTGCCGCCCCGAAACGCCCGCTATTATCTTATCGGGACCAATGAAGCCATATCTTTGGCATCGGCCTACGCCGGCTGCCGCTTTATCTCCGCCTACCCCATGACCCCGTCGACCGGGGTCATCACCAACCTGGCCAACAGACAACCGCAACTCGGGGTATTTGCCGAACAGGCGGAAGACGAACTCGCCGCCGTCAATATGGCCATCGGCGCGGCCTACGGCGGCTGCCGCGCCATGACCGCCACCTCCGGGGGCGGCTTTGCGCTCATGGCCGAGGGGATCAGCCTGGCGGGAATGACGGAAACACCCCTCGTCATCATACTTGCCCAAAGACCGGGGCCCGCCACGGGACTTCCCACCCGGACGGCACAAGGAGATCTCCTCTTTGCCATCCATGCCGGACATGGCGAATTCCCGAAAATGGTTCTGGCCCCTTCCGACCCCAAGGACGCGTTTCATTCGGTGGTCCGGGCGTTTAACCTGGCCGACAGGTACCAAACACCGGTCATTGTGTTAACCGATCAACTCATGGCGGACGCCCAATTTTCGTTCAGTGACCTGGAAGCGGGTCGAACCGGCCCCGAGTTCGCTCTGGCCGACCCCGCTGAGATCTCTGCATATCGCCGGTACCAAGTGACGGAGAGCGGCATTTCCCCTCGATTGTATCCGGGCCAGTCCAAACACCTGGTCGGGGCCGACAGTGACGAACATGACGAAAGGGGACACATTACGGAAGACCTGCCGGATACGGCCCTTGCGATGGCGGAAAAACGACGGCGGAAACACCAGGCCCTTCAAGGGGAAACTCGCCCCCCCGAAGAAACCAACCTGGATGATGCCGAAACCGTTTTTGTCAGTTGGGGATCGTCGCGGAATGCGGTTTTGGAAGCCGTTCATAGCCTGCGACAAGATGGAACCCAAGTCGGCATGATTCATTTCACCGACCTGTGGCCCCTTCCCGCCTACTCGTTTTCGAAGGACAAAAGCTATTGGTCCGTAGAGGGCAATGCAGGCGGTCAACTGGCACGACTTTTACGATCGGCATACGGCCTTTCATTTGACCGCCACCTGGGACGATACGACGGTCTGCCTTTAACCGCAACCTATATACGGAGCTATTTCGATGAACGCTGAGAAAGATTATACGACCGAGGCCGAAATCCAGTGGTGTCCCGGTTGCCCCAACTTCGGCATCTTGAAAGCCTTTAAAAAGGCAATGGTTGAGATGGACAAACACCCCGAAACCCTTTGCCTGGTTTCGGGCATCGGCCAGGCCGCCAAATTGCCTCACTATTTGAAGTGCAATTTTTTTAACGGACTCCACGGTCGGGCGATTCCGGTCGCACTGGGTGTTCATATGGCCAATCCCGATTTAACCACCCTCGTGGTCACCGGTGACGGCGATTGTTATGGCGAAGGGGGCAACCACTTTCTCCACGCCTTGCGCCGAAATCCCAACATAACCATGGTCATACATAATAACGAAATCTATGCCCTGACAAAGGGTCAGGCCTCGCCGACAACCCAACAGGGAGAAAAACGGGCGCTTCATACACAGGGTGTGGGATTGCCGCCTCTCAATCCCCTGGCGATAGCCATCCTGCACGACTGCACGTTTGTCGCCCGGGGCTTTGCCGGCGATATCGACCACTTGAGTAACCTGTTGGTCCAGGCCGTTCAACACACCGGCCTGTCATATGTGGATGTGATTCAACCGTGTATCACCTGGGGGGAACATCCGGTCAGCTGGTACAAAGAACGCATCTATAAGCTAAGTGAAGATTATGACGCCGGCGACAAGACAGCCGCCTTAAAGACGGTCATGGAGACTGCCGAGCAAATACCGATAGGGATACTCTATCGATCCAAGCCCCGCCGGGTTTTCGGGGCCGATTTCAGAGAGCGGGTTACGGATCGCCCTCTGGCCACGGTCAACCCGGTGAACCGCGAAGCTATCCAGACGATCTTGGATGAGTTCAAAGTGGAAAACCTTTCATAAATCGTGAATCGGCAATCCCCTTCCAACGAACGCCATCACAGTCATGGCCACGACCACTCGCGCACGGATCCATCACTTTTAACGACGGACCGGGGCATATGGGCCATACGATGGTCGTTTCTGGGACTGATGGTTACGGCACTGCTTCAAGCCGTTGTCGTATATTTCAGCGGCAGTGTCTCACTTCTCGCCGATACGGTTCATAATTTCGGTGACGCCGCCACGGCAATTCCGCTCTGGATTGCCTTCAGATTGGCCCGACGAAGTCCCACCAAACGGTTTACTTACGGATATGGCCGCATGGAGGACCTTGCCGGCGTTATCATCGTAGTCATTATTTCGGCCAGCGCCGTAGTTACGGGCTATAAAGCAATTGACCGTCTCTTCCATCCCCGAACCGTGACCTACCTATGGGCCATCGCCGCCGCTTCCGTAGTCGGGTTTATCGGCAATGAAATCGTTGCCCAATTCCGTATCCGGGTCGGAAAGGAAATCGGCAGCACCGCTTTGGTCGCCGACGGGCAGCACGCACGTGTGGATGGACTAACCAGTTTGGGCGTACTGTTAGGGGTTTTGGGCATTGGATTGGGATACCCGTGGGCGGATCCCGTTGTCGGCATCCTGATTACCCTGGCCATTATGAGAATCGTTTGGACGTCGGGAAAATCGGTCTTTATGCGCCTGCTCGACGGCATCGAGCCTGAAGTGGTGGATGAGATCGTGGGCGTGGTCAATGAAATACCGGCTGTTCGGTCGGTTTCCGAGGTCCGGGTGCGGTGGCTCGGGCATAGACTGCACGGGGAAATAAACATCACCTTGGGTCCCACGCTGACGGTGGAGCAAGGCCACAACGTGGCCTTGGAGGTCCGGCATCACCTCTTACATCACTTGCCGTTTCTTTCCAATGCCACGGTACACGTAGATCCATCCAACGCTTCCGGGGAACGATACCACGATGTCGACGAGCACCACCATGACGGTTTCCCGCCACATGGGCATTAGGGCTCACGCCGAAATACGCCTATAGGAGATCCGGCGCTATTTTCCCCCGGCGGGCAGGGAAAACCAGAACCGACTTCCGCCGGGATTCGCAGCCTGAACCCCGATACTTCCCTTGTGCGCTTTCACGGCCATCTTACAAAACGCCAATCCCAACCCGGTCGTATAGACCCGACCATCCGCCTTTTTGTCCAGCTGGGTGTATTTTTCGAAAATCGCTTTCCGGTGTTCCTTAGGAATACCGGGCCCGCTGTCCACGACGAAAAACCGAACTCTGTGGGGATTCATATATTCAAATCCGATCTCGATCGTGCCGCCGGACGGCGAATGTTGAATGGCATTACTCAAAAAATTCTGTAGCACCCGGAGTAAGATACCGCGGTCCCCCATAAAGTGGTGCCCGTCTTTACCGGCGGGAAACCGCTCCTCAAACGCCAGTTTCCCGGCCTTGCCGACCTTGGTCAATCGGCCCAGCGCCTCCTTAACCAAATCTTGCGGGTCGATCCTTTCATAGACCAGTTCCAGGCGCCGTTCTTCCAACCGGGCAATGTCCAGTAGATTCGCGATCATCGCCTGTAGCGTCTCACAGCCTTTCTGGGCCGACTCTACAAATTGGCGGTTGTCGCCCTCCAGGGTATAGGTGAGAATATCCAGGTTGGCCACAACCTCGGAAATCGGCCCCTTCAGGTCATGGATCAACATATTAAACAAGTCGGTTCGCAGTTTCTCCAGCTTCCTCAGCTGTTGGTTCTTCTTTTCTAGGCTCCGTTTGCTCCGCTTGAGGGACTGGGTCAAACGCTCGTTCTCAAGGGCACTAATGACCTGGCCGGTGACCTCCACAAGAATCTCCTGCTCCACTTTGTCGAACAGGTCATCACCGTCTTTTTCGGTCACACTCAGAACACCGACGGCCTTGTTGTTGCTGATGATGGGAGCCACCAAAAATGCCGCCTTTTCATAGCCGGATGTCCTTTGGGCAACTCCGACGTCGGAATTCCGGTCGACATAGAGCGGCTTCTTATGTTTCAGCACCCAAGTGGAAGGAGATTCTTCATCCAGGGGCTGCCGTCTTCCGATCAAGTCCGGCTTTGTAGAGGCCGCCACCTCGAATGTCTTGGGGCCTTTCAATAACATAATCGACCCCCGTCCGGCTTGCAGGCTTTTTACCACCTTCAGGAGTATTTCTTGAAGCTTGTCTTCAAAGGGCAGTTTGGTGTTGTTGGAAATACTGGTAATCGCCAGTAAAATTTCAAGAATTCTTTGTTCTCGTGTCATGAACTCACCATTAGACGCACGTGCGGAGCAAGTTCCGCGCTTCTTCGTGCTTTGGGTTCGCCTTTAGGATCTCCTTTAAGGGTTTTTCCGCTCGAATGGCCTTACCAAGGCCGAGATAAGCGCGGGCCAGGCGTAACTTGATGTCGATGTTTGAACTGTCTTCCTTTTCCGCATTGGTTAGATGACCGAGCGCCTTGCCGTGTTCGCCCATCTCTTCCAACAGGACGCCCAACTTCAAAGACAGCCCTTTTCTGTTTGGATCCGATTTGACCATCGATTCAAGCAGGTTGGCGGCATAGGCCTTAGCCCCCTTCTCGATGCACTGGTCCGCAATTTGTTCTTTCAGCTGGACGTCGTCCTTCTTTATGCTGAGGGCTTTATCAAAGATCCGTTCGGCCTCCTCAAGCATCTGCTTTTCCAACAATATGGTGCCGAAATAGACGGCTCGGGTGACATCACGCGGATTGATCGCCATGGCCTTTTTAAAAAATGTGAACGCCTCTTCCGTCTGGTTGCGGATTAAATATAACTTTCCCAAATTGTGAAATGCGGAAACGTCCCAGGAATTCATCTCGGCGGCCTTCAAAAGCCATTTCTCAGCTTCCGCCAGTTCGCCCTTCTGAAACCAGAAATATCCCAATTCGTGGACCGGTTTCGATGACTCCGGATTGGCCTCCATTGCCAGACGGGCTTCTGAAATCGCCTCATCCAGATTGCCTTCCTCTTCCAGATCCCGGGCCTTCTTGAGGTGGCACACCATGGGGGATGGGTTATTGGCATTATCCACGACACCCCAGACCTTGTCCTGCAAGACCTTCATCGTGGGCGGTTTTAGAATGTACGCATCGATATCGGATTCGGCCGCCTCCGCCACAAACTCCATATTGGCATTACCGGTGATCATGACCACCGGCAGATCGCGCAGGTCCCGGTCCGAACGTATGCGGGTCAACAGCGCCGACCCGTTCAGTTCGGGCATATTGTAATCGATGATGGCCACATCGATGGGTTGGTCACTCTTTTTCTTCAAGAGCCGCCAGGCCTCCAGCCCATTCTCCGCCGGGATAAACCTTCGGCCGTAACTAAGTACCTTCAACATGCTCCGGAGGGTGGTCACCATATTCGGCATGTCATCGGCGATCAACACCGTCATTTCTTGAATGTCTATCATTTGACACCACCTCGCAAACCGTCAGCGAGCGTCTATGCACAATCCCGTTTCAGCGGATACGGCTGACCGTCTCCAATCGACCGGACGGTAAGGAAATATTCATACAACCCCGAACACCTCATCGGACCTTTCTTCGGATCCTTTAACCCTCAGTGTGCATCTCCCAAGGCCCCCTAACTTTTACCCGTCCAAACAGAAAAACCCTGTTATCACTTGAAAAACGGAACATTTGGGACGCCTGCCACTTGTTGCACCCTCTTTCTTTGCAGCAAGGAGCATGCCGTCGTGGGCCGGTCAGCGGAAGTTCGTTGGAAGCCGGGTTAAGCCGCCCCGCGGCTTCCTGTCAGCAACGAAC